>NZ_JBPMGE010000049.1:0-27265 GCF_054014795.1 Candidatus Pyrohabitans sp.
CACTTTTCCGCCGCACAGGGGAAAGGTTTAAAAACCTCACTACCATTCTAAATTAGGCCCCTGAAGGGGCGTGACAGATGTGAAATGGTAGATAAGAAGGTGAAAGGCATGGAAATTACCGATGTGAAGATATACAGGATGGAAGATTCTGGAAATCTGAAGGCATACGCCAGCGTGACCTTTGACAACTCCTATGTTGTGCACGGGTTGCGCGTAATGGACGGGGAGAAGGGGCTGTGGGTGAGCATGCCCGCCACGCGAAATAAGCGGGGCGAGTTTAAGGATGTGTTCCACCCCATCTCCAGAGAAGCAAGGGACGTTCTTGTAAGCGCCGTGCTGGACGCTTACGAAGGCGGGAGGTAGGTTTTCAGCAGGATGAGCGCCACCCCGGCTGCGATTGCTAGGGAGTAGTATCTCATAACCTTCGCCGCCAGCGGGGGGGTGCCGCTGGCCTTTACCAGCACAATCTTGCTGAGCACACTCGCTATTGCAGAAAGTACAGCGCAGTTCGCGGCTATGCTCGCACTGAGCTCACCTTTTGCCGCAAGAGAGGCGAAGCTCGCCACCACGGCGCCGCTGGAAACGAAGCCGGCAAAGAAGGCGGTGGGGTACAGGCCAAGCCCGCCGTAGCTCTGGGCAAGCTTTGCAAGTGCAGTTATGGCTGTGAACAGCAGAGCAAACTTGAGCGCGGGTACAAGCGCAAAGGGCAGGGATACCTCCAGCCTCTTACCCTGCAGCGCCTCTCTCTCAAATTTAAATCGTACCGGGAGCACACTCACCAGGGCCATGCCCACCATTGGCAGAAGCATCTCCTTGCCCACCGCCTGGCTTAAAAGCGCCGCTATGAGCAGACTTCTGAACAGCGCCACACCGCTGGCGAGAAGTATACCCTGAAGCGCAGGCTTTTCCAGCAGCGTCTCCTCTTTAACCCGCGAGGCGAGGGCACCGACGGTGGCCTGGCTGTTAACCAGCGCACCCAGAGCGCCTGTCACAGGCAGGGCGAGCTCCGCCCCGAACCAGCGCAGCGCCAGAAAGCCGGCAAAGCCGATGGTTGAGACCACTATCACCACAAAAACCAGGGTGCGGGGGCTTATCAACCCGTAAGGGTCTATCGCCTCATCTGGGAGCAGGGGATAGAGCACAAAGGCTACAATGCCGAACTCCAGAGCGTTTGTCATCTCCCGGAAGCTCATCGCCTTTGAGAGCGCTCGGGAGTAGCGCTTGCCGGCGAGAATAACGGCGACGAGGATGCTCGCTGCCACGCCCTGCAGTGGGAACCCGGCACCTATCAGCACACCTATTGCAAAGGCGAGCACATACGCAACGAGGGTGGTAATGCCGATGTCCTCTACGAGAAAGTTCTTAACCACACCTATGAAGAGGGCGATTAGAAACATCCCGAGGGTAACCCATACTAAGAAAAGCTCAGAGCCCAGGGTCTGCGAGATATTTACACTCAGCGCTCCCATGAGTGATGTGAGCATGAAGGTGCGCGTGCCGGCGACAACCTTCTTTCCCATCTCCCTCTCTATGCCCAGAAGGCCGCCGGCGAGGGAGGCGATTATGAGCGACTCTATCAGCTGGGCGTCAAAAACCTGCATGGAGAGAATTTTGACACCGCGCTATTTAAAGCATGTCGCCACGAAGGTTTTGGTTGTAATACGCGAGACGTATAATGTTTTGGGGATATAGGGTTTTCGAAGTGTAAGCGGGTAAATTTGGGCGAAGTCCAATATGGACGTGGCTCTATGCCGCTGT
This sequence comes from Candidatus Pyrohabitans sp., assembly GCF_054014795.1. Taxonomy (NCBI): domain Archaea; kingdom Methanobacteriati; phylum Candidatus Hydrothermarchaeota; genus Candidatus Pyrohabitans; species Candidatus Pyrohabitans sp. Next base: position 1,759 of record NZ_JBPMGE010000049.1, read on the forward strand.
CAGGTAACATTAAGTCATCTCTTCCCATTCATTTTTGAATTCTTCTGGTTTTCTTATCTCACCAGAGAAGAAATAGGCTTCTGCAGCTCTTCCTATTGTATATGTTCCAGCTGCAGCAATAGCTCCGCTTATGACCATCCCGGCACCAGGGACTAATTTTACAAGTTGCCGTGCAACTTCTCTTAAGCCCACTGCCGCTACAAATGTTGTACTACTTGCTTTGATGAATTCTTTAGCCGTATTAGTGCTAAAATCTCTGCATGAAAGGCCACCTATCATTGCAATCATTAACAACTGGAGTGGGGTTAAAACCGCAATATCAGAAATAGGAACAGGAGATGCGCCTATTCCTCCAGCAATTTTAGCAAATCTATTTGTAATATGTGACCTGCAAATCTTCCTTAGTTGTTCTTTACGTCGCTGAGCTTGATAGTAATTCAGTTGTGCGCTTTCTGGTAGAGACGTACCGATAAAATCAGATAGGGTTTCTATATTCCACAAATCATTTTTCAGTGATGAAACAGGAATAATCCCAATATACCTCTCATCATTGAGTCTGTACCCTTTTATTGGATAATTCAGATCTATAGGCTCAGCAGGAATTTTTAATACATCATCTATCATGTATTTCAAAAGATCATTGATTAATCCCCCTTTTTCTGCCGATTTTTCTGGTGGCCAATCTCGTGGATTCCCCAATGTGTCGATTTTATTTAAAATAATTACAGATGGTGGAATGGATCCTAATGTATCCTCGGCCTGCTCACATATTTCTTTAAACACTTTAAAATCATTTTGTAAATTCCTTGCTTCTGGGGCGGAAATAACATGCAAAAAAATATCTGGCTCATATTTCTTCAAATCTTTTTTAATTTCTTCAACTACATTATGTGGAGGACCTCCATCAGGCGATGTTGTTTCAAATAACCCACGAGAGTCAATGATATCCCATGTTGAGTAAGCTTCTTCAAAGAGTATAGTATGGCGCGTGGATTCAAATGTTGTAGGTACAACATGTCCAACCTCTACAACCTCCTTATTGGCGAGTGCATTTACAAGTGAGGATTTACCATGTCCACTCCTGCCGATAAAGTACATCACTGGGGGTCTGCTTTCTTCAACAAGCTCTTTTATTTCTTGAATTGCCGGATCTAAAACAGCCTGTTTTAACCAATTTTTATGTTCATCCTTCAGATCCAGAGATTTCACAACCTCTTCAAACAACCCGTCAATATTTCTTAACAGTTCTTCTGCCGTATTTTTGTCTATCGCCATGATGATTATCCCCCACTCATTTCATCAAACTTATTAACATTGCGAATACGCAAACTTAAACCTTTCGCCAGATATTAATGATATTAATATTAAAAATACCATAGATACCCTAAAGCTGAGCCACCTTTTACATTAGAAGAAGTACCTGCTCATAAGGCAGGCTCATTGAAGAAATAAAGCTCAGTAAGTACTCCCACAGGGCGGAAGGTCATATCTTATGATTGTGAAGAGATCAGGAAAGCACCCAGAGAATTCTGCTTGAGAACTCAAACAAAAGTAGGAGCAGATATAAGATACATTCAACAATTATTTGGATCTAAAAGTTTGAGAACAACCCAAATCTATACGCATGTAGCTAACAGGGACATTAAGAAACTTGTTTTAATTTTCCTTTGTCATTTTAATCCCCTTTTCTTTTTTAAGTAACTCTTTTTTTTGATTACTTCCAAGCTCCACCCGGAACTGCCCTCACCAGCCCCTTCTGACGTATTATCCACCTGACCTTCTTCTAGGTGAGCTTAACTATGCAAAAGTAGTAACACCAGGAAATGATTTCAGGATACTACAATCACACCAGTAATAAAGCTAAACAGAACCACCACTACCCTTAAAAATTCGCCCAGCATAATCCTAAGTATGGTATTCCTCTTCGAGTATGCCACCTGCACCCGCGAAGCTCTGCCCGAGAGCATCGCCGTAGAAGGCCTGGCCATGTTCCGGGCCCTTTACGAGGGCTTCGCCAAGGTTGAGAAGGTTGCCTCCTTCACCGGCAGAACCATGCCCTACTTTCCCGAGCTGGCCTGCGCAGAGAGCTGGGAGGAAAGCTTTGAGGCGATGCTCGAGAGGGAGGAGCATGCGCTTATCATAGCCCCGGAGAGCGACAACCTTCTGCTCAGCCTCACCAGGAAGCTGGAAAATGCCGGAGTCAAAAACCTGGGCTCTGCCTCGCGGGGCGTGGCCATCGCCGGCGATAAGTATGCATGCTACTGCGCTCTGCGCGGCGTTAATCAGCCGAGAGCAGAGCTTTTCCGCGGCACCACCACCCTCGACTTTCCCCTGGTGGCAAAGCCCCGCCTGGGTGCTGGCTGTGAGGGACTCCGCATAATCACCAGTGAGGAGGAGCTTGCATCCCTGCCACAGGGTTACCTCCTCCAGGAGTATGTTGAGGGCAGGCCAATGAGCGCCTCGCTCATAGTTGGCGATGAGATAAAGCTGTTGAGTGTGAACACCCAGGAGTTCAACGGCAATAGCTATATCGGGGCGGAGCTGCCTCTCAGCCTGGACACCGGGATGGAGGAGATAATCAAAGCGGTGGAGAGCATCCAGGGTTTAGCCGGCTATGTTGGCGTGGATTTTGTTCTTGGGGAAGAGCTCTGGGTAATAGAGGTAAACCCGCGCATAACAACGCCAGCGGCGGCGCTGGACGAAGCTCTCGGAATAAACCTTGGCGAACTCCTCCTTAAAAACTACTACCGCGAGGCGTTACCTGAGATAAAGCGAAGGCGGAGGGTGAAGCTTGAGAAGATTTACGGCTTTGCAAAAAATGCCTTCGCCTCCATAGGCGAGGTGAGCATGATGATAAGGGTGATAGGATGATTCTGACACTGGATATAGGCGGGGCGAACACAAAGCTTCTGCTCTTCAACGAGGCTCGCGAGGAAGTGGTGAAGAACGAGGTGCACTACTTCCCCTTCTGGAGGAGGAAGGGGGAGCTTCGCGGCTTCCTGCGCAGCATCGCTCCTCCTGCAGAGAGCGTGGCTGTAACTCTGACCGCAGAGCTGAGCGATGTCTTTGAGAGCAAGCAGGAGGGCGTTGACTACGTTACGAGCATGGTCAAGGAGCTCTTCCCGGAGGCGAGGTTTCTCAGCGTGGAGAAGAGGCTTGTGGAGGAGCCAGAAAGCTTTGCGGAGCTTGCGGGCGCCAACTACGTGGCGAGCGTCTACTACCTGGAACGCTTCTCTGGTGAGGGTGTGCTTCTGGACATAGGGAGCACCACCTGCGATGTTGTACCCTTCAGGCGGGGGGAGGTGCTCTACAGGAAGACCGACCTGGAGCGCCTTTTCGCTGGACAGCTTGTGTATACGGGCTACCTCCGAACGCCTCTCAGCACAATAGCGGAGAAGATACCCTTTCGGGGCTACCTAATAAGACCCGCGAGCGAATACTTTGCGATAACCGCCGACCTGTACCTGATTCTTGGGGAGCTGACTGAGTATTCCTGCGACACCCCAGACGGCGGCGAGAAGAACCGTGAGGCTGCGTTGCGCAGGGTTGCGCGCCTGCTGTGCGCAGATTTAAGCGAGGTGGGCGAGGCTGAGCTTCTTGAGCTCTGCCGCTACCTAGCGGAGAGGCAGGCAGGCAACATAGCTGAGGCGCTGCGCAGGGTCGGCGAGGGTTATGGGTTAAGCATTGCCTACCTCGCAGGCATTGGGAGAGCGCTGGGAAGGCGCGCCGCTATGGCTGCGAACCTGGCGTGGCGCGATCTCGCGGAGGTTACTCCTGCGTACGACAACCTGCCCTGCCTTGGCTTAGCCTACATGGTGCTTGACGATGCGCGTGGTTAAATTCGGGGGAAGTTTGCTCAGCCATGCCAGGGAGATACTTCCAGTGCTTGGCGAACACGAGGTGCTGATTGTGCCTGGGGGCGGAGTTTTTGCGGACGCTGTGAGGAAGGTGTACAGGGAACACAGCCTGAGCGAGAGTGCAGCCCACTTCATGGCAATCGCCGCCATGAATGCCTACGGGGAGTTCCTTTCAAACGTCTCGGGAATACCTGCGAGGCAGAGCTTAGACGGGAGACTGCCAGCGGTGCTGTTGCCTTACCGGCTCATGCGAGAGCGGGACCCTCTTCCCCACTCATGGCGGGTTACCAGCGACAGCATCGCCTGCTATATCGCAGCCCAGCTTGGGGAGAAGCGCCTGGTGATACTCACCGATGTGGATGGAATCTATGTTGAGGGCACGCTTGTGGATGAGATAAAAGCAGCTCAGCTTGATAAGCTGGGTGAGACCTGCGTCGATGCCTACCTGGCAAAGCTTCTGCAGAGGTACAATATCGCCTGCGTGGTTGCGAATGGCAGGAGCGCCGAGGTGATTAAAGCGCTGCTGCGCGGCGAGGCGGTGGGCACGAGGGTGGTGCCCTGACAACCCTTTAAATAAAGAGCAACACCAGAGAATTTGAAGGCAGGTTTAAGAGGCTGCTTGCGCGAAGCTGAATACAGAACTAAACCCTGTACCTCAAAATCGCAGCCAGGCCGCCTATGGCTTCGAGGCGTTCGCCAGCTTCGTGTTCTGTGCTCACTATGAGCACCTTCGCCTTTATCGCCTTTGCCTTCTCAATAAGTGAATCGCTCTCCGGATATTTTCTCAGGAAGGCATCGCTTATCAGCAGCGTTTCCACGGCGCCGTAGTCCATGGCCTTGCTCACCTCTGCGATGCCGTAGGCCGCTAATCCTTCCTTCGCCAGCTCCTCATAGAAGCGCTCCACCAGCGCCGTCTCCTCAGAGATGCGGCTCTCCTCAAGGATGCGCTCTATGGCGCGGCGCTTCAGCACCTCCTGCACTGCACTTCTTCCTCCGCATCCCGTACCCTCGAGGTAGCAGCGCTTCGCCAGCTTCGGGTAGCGCTCTTTAATTGCTTCCAGCAGCGACTCCTTCCAGAACCCCGGTCCTGCGAGCACCACCGCTTCGACGCGCTCCTTCTCCACAACCTCGCTTATCTTCTTTGCCACCTCTGCATAAAACTGCTTTGCACTCGCCTCGTGCTGCGCTGCGTAGCGCTTACCTGCTATGCCGCCGACAATTCTTGTAATGTAGTCGATGCCGTACCTGCGGATGAGCGCAAACTCTGCTTCCCCATCCTCCACAGCGACGATGAGCACCCGCGCCTCCTTTGCAGCCTTCTCGGCCTCGGCAAGACGCTCAAGGTGCCAGCGGCGCCACTCCTGCTTCTGCAGCATAACCTCGTCGCCGGGCTTGACCTCCAGCGTCTGATGGGTGCCGAAGGATATCAAATCCTCGGGTCCAGAGAAGACCTCACCGGTGATGCGAAGGCGCATCGCATAGGGCGCGAACTCCACCTGCTTAACCTTAATGCCCAGAAACATGCGCACCCGCTCGCCCTTGTCTGCGCGCACCCTCTCCTCATCTCTTACCCTGCGGTAGGCAACGCCGTATATTGCGTCGCCCTCCTCTATGATGCTCTTCAGATACCACAGGTCGTCGATGTTCTCGGGCCGAAGCTTGAACTTGCCCTCCTTCAGGTTGCGGTGGAGTATTTTCATCTTCTTAGAATAGGCGAGAGATTAGATAAAGGTAGCGCCTAAATGGCCTCTGAGAGCACACTTAATAATTCCTGAGTAGAAAGCACTTGAATCCTCGGCTGATTCTTCAATGCCTTATCGTTGGACCATATTGTACCTCCAAACTTAAGAGCAAGCGCAAAGTACTGCACATCATCCGGATCAGGAGACAGCTGTTCTGCTTTCTCATATAAGTCTCTAAAATCCTCAAAAGGTATAAATTCTATTTCCCTTTCCAGAAAATCCAACACCTTTTCTAATTCCTCAGGTAAAAGTTTTGTTTTGTTGATTATCTCGTCAATGTGTTTTTCTACTTCCACCATAAGGTATTCTGGAGCTATGAATTTGAATCTATTAATCCTTCTGTTCAAAATAAATATATCTAAGGTTTTCCCTCCCTTAATAAGAGCTGAGAATATGATGTTGGCATCGACAACCAGCAACATTCATCTCATCGCCGATTCTTTAAACCTTCTTGCAAGGGATTTATTAACTTTCCTGCCCAGCGCCAGTGCTTCCTCTTCGGTAAGTTCGCTTTTTGAAACTATTGCCTTTAACTCGCTTAATTCCTCTACTTCTCTCTTAAGCAACTCCCTCGCTACAGAAGGCCAGTCGATATTGAATCTTTCCATCTTCCTTTTTAGTTCTTCTGGTATGATTATTCTTAACTCAGCCATTACGTAATACTGAGTTTATAGCATATTTAAAAATTTCCAAAACTTCGTGGCGTTTTCTTACCTTTCGTTATTAAAAATTTTAATCTTGTTATGCAAAGCCTTCGGGATAGGATTGCCAATTACTTTTTATCCCGGTGGTGGCATGAGCGAGGGTGCTGAGACTGAGGCAAGAGTTGAGGAGCTGGAGAAGGAGCTGGCATCACTTAAAGATGAGCTCAGGCAAACACAGGCGCAGGCTGAGGACTACCTGAATCGCCTGCGCTACCTCCAGGCCGACTTTGACAACTATCGCAAGCGCATGCGGCGCGAGAGGGAGGAGATGGCAAAGCTCGCCGGAGAGCGGATTGTCACCCAGCTTTTAGAGGTGCTCGACAACTTTGAGCGCGCCCTGGAGAATGCGAAGCAGGCGAGAGGCAAAAAAGCCCTGCTCGAAGGCATGCAGCTCATCTACGCCCAGCTCAGGGGCATCCTCGAAAGGGAGGGGCTGAAGGAGATAGCATGCGAGGGCTGCCTTGACCCCTACTACCACGAGGCCATTGCCGTGGAGGAGCGCGGGGACTGCGAGGAGGGGGAAATTTTAGAGGTTCTTCAGAAGGGTTACACCCTGAACGGCAGGGTTATTCGCTACGCTAAGGTTAAGGTTGCAAAGCGAGGTGGTTGACATGGCAAAGGAGCGCATAATTGGTATAGACCTGGGAACGACCAACTCCTGCATGGCGATCATAGAAGGAGGAGAGCCCACGGTTATACCCAACGCCGAGGGCGGGCGCACCACGCCCAGCATGGTGGCCTTCACCTCAAAGGGTGAGCGCCTCGTTGGGAGCGCCGCAAAGAAGCAGGCAGTCGCAAATCCTGAGCACACAGTATTCTCAATAAAGCGCCTGATTGGCAAAACCTACGACGAGGCTATAGAGGATGTGAAGCGCCTGCCCTATAAGGTGGTGCGCGGACCCAGGAATGACTGCAGGGTCAAAATAGGGGACAGGGAGTACACAGCCCAGGAAATCTCTGCCATGATCCTCAAAAAACTCAAAGACGACGCAGAGAACTACCTGGGCGAGAAGATAACCAAGGCGGTAATCACAGTACCCGCCTACTTCAACGATTCCCAGAGGCAGGCAACCAAGGACGCTGGCAAAATCGCCGGCCTGGAGGTTCTGAGGATAATCAACGAGCCCACAGCCTCGACGCTTGCCTACGGCCTCAACAAGGACGAGGAGCAGACCATCCTGGTCTACGATTTAGGCGGAGGAACCTTTGATGTGAGTATCCTCGAAACCGGGGATGGCGTATTCGAAGTAAAGGCCACGAGTGGGGACACCTATCTGGGTGGAGACGACTGGGACCAGAGGATAATCGACTGGCTGATTGAGGAGTTCAAAGAGCAGGAGGGCATAGATTTAAGTAAAGACAGGATGGCAATGCAGCGCCTCAAGGAGGCGGCTGAGCGTGCCAAGATTGAGCTCTCAGGCCTAAAGGAGACAGAGATAAATCTGCCCTTCATAACGGCGGGCAGCGATGGTCAGCCAAGGCACCTGAGCATGACACTAACCAGGGCGAAATTCGAGGCCATGACCCGCGATTTGCTGGAGCGCACTGTTCAGCCCATGAAGCAGGCGCTGAGCGATGCGAAGCTCTCGCCGGAGGACATAGACAGGGTAATCCTGGTGGGCGGCGCTACGAGAATGCCCATGGTGCAGCAGCTTGTCAAGGACTTCTTCGGCAGAGAGGCCTATAAGAACATAAACCCTGATGAGTGCGTTGCCATCGGTGCTGCGGTGCAGGCAGGCGTTCTATCGGGCGAGGTTAAGGACCTCCTGCTCCTGGACGTAACCCCCCTCTCACTGGGAATTGAAACCCTCGGAGGGGTGTTCACAAAGCTTATTGAGCGCAACACCACCATACCCACGCGGAAGAGCAAGGTCTTCACCACAGCCGCAGACGGCCAGAGGAGCGTGGAGATACATGTGCTCCAGGGGGAGCGCTCCATGGCAGCGGATAACCACTCGCTGGGGAGGTTCATTCTGGACGGAATACCACCCGCACCCCGGGGCGTGCCTCAGATTGAGGTTACCTTCGACATAGATGCGAATGGCATACTCAACGTCTCGGCCAAGGACCTTGGAACAGGCAAGGAGCAGAGCATAAAAATCACAGCTACGACAAATCTGAGTGAGGAGGAGGTAGACCGCATACTCAAGGAGGCCAAGGAGCACGAGGAGGAGGACCGCAAACGAAAGGAGCTTGTGGATGCGAAGAATGAGGCAGACTCGCTCATCTACTCCTCTGAGAAGACAATTGAGGAGTTCAAGGACAAGGTGGACAAAGAGAAGGTCGAAGCCGTAAAGCGAGCCGTTGAGGAGCTGAAGGGTGCGCTCAAGGGAGACAACATCCAGGAGATCAAGGCAAAGACGGAGGCGCTCCGCAAGGCTGTGAGCGAGATAGGTGCTGCGATATACCAGCAGGCTGCAGCTCAGGCGCAGGCACAGCAGGAGCAGGAGTCGGAGGCCAAGCAGGACGAGAAGGTTATAAATGCGGAGTACGAGGACGCTGAGAAGAAGCGGGGCGAAGGGTAGACGATGGTAAAGAAGGACTACTATGAGATTCTCGGCGTTAGCAGAGACGCAAGCCAGGCAGAGATTAAAAAGGCCTACCGCAGGCTGGCGATGAAGTACCACCCGGACAGGAACAGAAGCGGGGAGGCCGAGGAGAGGTTCAAGGAGATAAGCGAGGCGTATGCGGTGCTCTCCGACCCTGAGAAGCGCAGGCTCTACGACACCTATGGACACGCGGGTATAGATGAGCGCTTCTCCCAGGAGGACATATTCCGCTCTGCGAGCTTTGAGGACATTTTCTCTGACTTGGGCTTCGGAAGCATAGACAGAATCTTCGATATGTTCTTTGGTGGGGGCGGTGCCAGGCGAACACCAAGGCGGGGCGCCGACCTGCGCTTTGATATGGAGATAACCCTGGAGGAGGCGGCGAAGGGTGCCGAGAAGGTTGTGAGCTACCGTCGCCTTGAGACCTGTGAGCGCTGCTCCGGGAGTGGTGCAGAGCCGGGAAGTGGGCGCAGCACATGCCCCTCCTGCGGCGGCAGGGGAAGTGTGGGCTTTACTCAGCGCACACCCTTCGGCACCTACTCGCAGTTCACCACCTGCTCGAGGTGCAGGGGTGAGGGGAGTATTCTGGAGAAACCCTGTTGTGAGTGCAGGGGCGCTGGCAGGGTGGAAAAGCTCAGAAAGCTCACTGTGAAGGTACCTCCCGGCGTTGATACCGGGGCAAGGCTCCGCCTGGCTGGTGAGGGCGAGGCTGGTGAGCAGAATGCACCGCCGGGGGACCTCTACATTGTGATTCATGTGCGAGAGCATGAGATTTTCAGGCGCGCTGGCAACGACCTTTACATTGAGGTGCCCATAACCTTCTCTCAGGCGGCGCTCGGGAGTGAGATTGATGTCCCGACGATAGATGGCGGCTCTGCGAAGGTGAAGATACCCCCGGGGACGCAGACGGGCGAGAGCTTCCGCCTTCGGGGGCTGGGGATGCCCACCCTCAACGGCTACGGCAGGGGCGACCTGGTTGTCAGTGTTATAGTAAGGACGCCCACCAAGCTGACAAAGGAGGAGCGGGAGCTCTTCGAGAGGCTGGCGGAGCTGGAGAGGGCGAGGGAGAAGGGCATATTCACGCGCATAGCCGAGGAGGTGCGCGGGGTATTTAGGTGATTTTACTTTACTATTGTTAACTTTATACCTGCTAAAGAGGTATAAAAGATGCATATAAAGAAGACTATAAGCATACCTGAAGAACTTGTTAAAGATGCAGAAAAGTACCTGATAGGCAAGCACTACTCAAACCTTTCAGAAGTAATCCGTGACGGCATTCGGAAGATACTCAGGGAGTATACAAGAAAGGCGACGATAGAGGAGGCTGCTCAGCTTTACAAAGAGGGGAGGATAACTGCAAGGGAGGCAGCCGACCTGCTCGGTCTAACCCTGAGAGAAACCCTAGAGGAATTTGGAAAGAGAGGAGTTTACCTCCGCTATGGTAGAGAAGAGCTTGAAGAGGACACCGCATGAGAGTGGTGAGTGATTCAACGCCACTTATCCATCTCGCTAAAGTGGGGAAGCTTGAAATTCTGTTTGCCCTTTATAAGGAGGTGATGATCACAGGGGAGGTTTACAGGGAGGTTGTTGAGGAAGGGCTTCTTCTTGGAAGGGAAGATGCGAGAGTAGTTAAGAGGTATATAGGCAAGAGTATCCGCATAGCCAGAGCTAAGTCGTCCTCTGATTATTTGGTTCAGAAGTACCTGATACACAAAGGAGAAGCTGATTCAATTCAGCTTGCAAAGGAAATCAACGCTAAGCTTCTTCTTATTAACGAGAGTCAGGGTAGAAGGGCTGCAAAAGCAGAAGGTTTAAAGGTTAAAGGGAGCATAGGGGTTTTGTTCGATGCTATCAAGACAGGGATAATCAGCATAGATGAAGCCTTGAACATTCTCAAAGAGTTCAGAGATGATCCCCAGAGCTTCTGGATAGAGCCAGGCATAATAGAGGCTGCGATAGAGAAAATCCAGAAAACATAGTACTCCAATCCACAACTCAAATATCTCACATGCTCAAAAACTCCTGCACAACTTTTAAAAGTTTCAGCACAATAGTTAAGGAAGGTGATGTAATGCCGAGGAAGGTGGAGTATGAGCTTTGCATGTCATGCGGAGGCTGTGTGGGCGTGTGCCCCTTTCTTGCCCTGACCCTGGAGCACGGGGTAAAGCTTATTGTTGATGAGGAGAAGTGCACAGACTGCGGGAGCTGCACCAAGTTCTGCCCCGTGGGTGCGATAAGGGAGGTGTAGCAGTGAAGGATGCTTATGATATGGTTGTTGTGGGTGCCGGACCGGGAGGCAGCAACACCGCAAAGGCGGCGGCAGAGAAGGGCTTGGATGTACTGCTGCTGGAGAAGCGCCCTGAGATAGGCGCCCCAAAGCGCTGCGGCGAGGGCTTCAGCGTAAACGGCGCCAAAACGTTGGGAATAAAACCGGACCCGCGCTGGTGCATAAATGAGATATGGGGTGCGAATGTGATTGCGCCCAATGGCAAGTGCGTGAGTGTGCGCTATGCAGAGCAGGTGGGCTGGGTGATTGAGCGCAAGATGTTCGACAAGCTTCTCGCCATTGAGGCTGCACGTGCAGGCGCAGAGGTGCTCGCGAAGAGTGAGGTTGTGGGTTTAATAATGCAGGACGGCTTTGTTAGGGGCGTCGAGGTGGAGCGCCACGGGGAGCATTTCAGCGTGGAGGCGAAGGTCGTCGTGGCGGCGGACGGCGTTGAGAGCAAGGTTGCCAGATGGGCAGGGATAAACTCCACCCAGAGGCTGGTGGACATAGACAGTGCCTATCAGTACGAGATGGTCGTTGACCTGGAGGAGCCGGACATGCTGGACCTGTACTTCGGAAGCGATATCGCACCCAGAGGCTACGTGTGGGTTTTCCCCAAGGGGAAGGACGTGGCGAACGTGGGCATAGGCATAGGGGGCAACGTCTCGACGAAGACCGCAAAGCAGTACCTGGATGAGTGGATAGCGAGGCATGAGCCCTTCAACGAGGGCAGGATAATCGAGGTCAACGCCGGTGGTGTGCCTGTGGGTGCACCCCTTGAGAAGCTGGTGGGCAATGGTTTGATGATTGTGGGCGACGCTGCGCACCAGGTTAATGCCATTCACGGCGGCGGCGTGTTTGAGGCGAGCTTCGCGGGCAGAATAGCCAGCAGGGTGGCAGCCGAAGCTATAGAGAAGGGCGACGTGAGCGAGGCTGCGCTCATGAAGTATGACAGAGAGTGGCGCGCTGCGCGTGGTGAGATCCTCCACCGCATCTACAGGCTGCGCCGCGCGATTGAGCAGCTCAGCGATGAGGATTTGGACTACCTGGCGGAGCAGCTCACCGGCGATGACGTGGTTGCCTTTGCCAACGGCGAGCACCTGAGCAAGCTGGCAAAGATTCTGATGAAGCGCCCCCACCTGATTAAAGCCGCTAAGGAGTTGATGTAGCATGGGCGAAGATTGCATATTCTGCAGGATTGTGAAGGGGGAGATACCCTGCTACAGGCTCTACGAGAGCGAGCTTGCTTTAGCCTTTCTGGACATAAATCCTGTGACCAGGGGACATGCTCTGGTGGTGCCAAAGAGACACGTGGAGAGGCTGAGCCAGCTCAGCGGCCAGGAGGTCAGGGAGGTGTTCACCACGGCGGCGAAGCTGGCGGAGGCATCGCTTGGTGCGCTGGATGCAAAGGGCGTCAACCTGTGGGTCAATCAGGGCAGAGTGGCAGGGCAGGTGGTGGACCACTTCCATGTCCATGTGGTGCCGCGCTATGCAGAGGAGGATCTTAAGATTGAGGTTAAGGGTGAGAAGCTAAGCGATAGCGAGATGCGCAGCATAGCCGAGAAGATTAAAGGTAGGGTAGGATGAAACTTGGAGAGCTTGTAGATCACCTGGATGAGCTTTTAAAGCCCGAAGACTTCGCCGGCGATGAGAGCGCCAATGGGCTGCAGGTTGAGGGCAGGGAGAGGGTTGAGAAGGTGGCCCTTGCCGTCGATGCCTGCAGCTATGTCTTTAAGGAGGCGGCGAAGCAGGGTGCAGACATGCTCCTTGTGCACCACGGCTTAGTATGGGGCGGCATTAAGAGCATAAGGGGTACCCTCAGGGCGCGGTTGAAGCTCCTGCTGGATTCTGAGCTCTCGCTTTATGCGTGCCATTTGCCATTGGATGCGCATCCTGAGCTCGGAAACAATGCGCAGCTTCTGCAGGTGCTGGGAATTCAGCGGAAGGGTGAGTTTGGTGAGTATCACGGCAGGCGAATAGGCTACTGGGGTGAGCTTCCCCAGAGGATGAGTGTGGGGAGCTTCACATCCCTGGTGGAGGAGCGTCTAGGTGTGAGGTGCAGGAGCATAGATTTCAGGGGCTATGCAGAGCGTGTAGGTGTTGTCTCCGGCGGGGGATGGAGCGCCATATTCGATGCCGAGAGGATAAAGGTGGACACCCTGCTTACGGGCGAGCCATCGCACAGCGCCTATTCGCTGGCTGAGGAGCTGGGGGTTAACCTGGTCTTCGCGGGACACTATGCCACAGAGAAGCTCGGCGTTCTCGCAGTGGGGGAACACCTGAGAGAGAAGTTCGGACTTGAGGTCGTGTTCATAGAGCACGATACAGGGCTGTGATTAGGGAGTTTTTGTATGTTCACAGATAGGATAGAGAGGGCTCAGAAGCTGATGCAGCGCGAGGGTGTTGAGCTGCTCGTGGTGATGGGCAGGGAGAGCTACCGCTACTTCACCGGCGAGGCAAGGGAGCGTGGCTGCCTGCTTCTGCCCAACGAAGGTGATGCGGTGCTTCTCCTGCCCGAGGGCGAAGTCCGCGCTGCAGGCGAGGCCAAGGTGATGCCCTATGGAGCCCTGCCCCAGATGTTCTCCCAGATTAACTACTTCGCCTCCCGTCTGGGTGAGAAGCCACGTGTTGCTGTGGCTGTGGAGGGGGGCACCCCCCTTTACATGGTGGAGCACCTTGCAAATGCCCTGCCGGGTATTGAGCTCAGGGTTGCGAGGAAGATAATCACTGAGCTGCGCATGTGCAAAGACGCCACCGAGAGGCGGGCACTCCGCCGGGCAGGGAGGCTTGCCAGGGAGGGCATGGATTTTGCCCTTGAGCAGCTTCGCAGTGGTATTACAGAGGTGCAGCTTGCAGCAGAGGTGGAGTGCCACCTGCGCAGGCAGGGCGCCGAGAGCGCAAGGGTCGGGATAAATTCCGGGGAGAGAAGCGCCTCGGCTGAGCGAATGCCAGCGCGCAGAAAGATAAGGGAGCATGAGGCTGTGGTGATAGGCATCTCTGTGGCCTGGGAAGGCTACTTTGCGGAGCTGAGCAGGGTGGCTTCGCTGGGCAGTGCGGGGGAGGAGCTTCTCAAGCTGCACGGCATTTACCTTGAAATGCTGGACTCTGCGCTTAAGGCGCTTAAGCCAGGGGCAAAGGCAATGGAGGTGGAGAAGGAGGCGGTGTTTCTTGCATATGAGCACGGCTACGGTGAGCTTTACCCCGGAGGCTTTGTACACGGCATAGGGCTCAGCGCCGAGGAGGCGCCCTACTACGAGGCGTACCCCGAGGATGCGCTTCTCGCCCTTGACGCCAATACAAGCCTGGCGGTGGGGCATGCTCTTCTTGCCTCGCCTTCCTCGCAGGGTGTGCGCATAGAGGAGACTGTACTTCTCCACAGCTCCCGCAAAGAGATTCTCACACGCTTTCCGCGGGAGATAGCTGAGGTCTAGCCGGCTATTGCCGTGAAGGCTTCTTTTGCGCCGTCTATTATGAACTGCACAGCTATTGCGGCGAGGAGAAGGCCCATGAGGCGGGTCACAACCTTTGTGCCAGTGGTGCCCAGGATGCGGTAAACAGCGCCTGCGTTTATTAGGATGAGGTATGAAGCAAAGAAGACCAGCAATATCGCCAGGGCGAGCAGCAGCAGGTCCACCGGCGCGGCTGCCCTGCTGTGCAGCACTATGCTGGTGGTTATCGCCCCGGGACCTGTGAGCAGGGGCACAGCGAGGGGTGTGACTGTTACCTCCTCCCGGCGCTCAGCCTCTTCCTCAGGCGTAAGCTCTGTGCGGGTGCGCATTCCGAAAAGCATCTCCATGGCTATGATGAAGATAAGCACCCCACCTGCGATGCGGAAGGAGTACATCTCTATGCCCAGGTAGGTGAAGATATACGCCCCCAGGTAGGTGAAGAGCAGCAGCACCACCACGGCTATGAGCGTAGCGCGCTTCACCGCCCTCCTGTACTCCTCCCGGGAAGCGCCGGAGAGCAGGGACATGAAGATGGGGACATTCGCCACGGGGTCGACAATGATAAAGAGCGCAGTGAAGGAGTAGATAAAGAAGTTTATGTCCATTCTGACATCTCCCAATATTCACGCCTGTAATTATTTGAGCTATCCTTCCCACTCAAACGCCGGCCGCGCCTTGAATTCCTCCCTGACCTCATTCAGGGCGTGGGCCACTATTGGCAGGGCTATCGTCGCATCCACGAAGCACTGCACCCTCCTGGCCTGGGAGGAGACCTTACCCCAGCTCACCGCCTCCTCCAGGGTGCACCCGCTGAGCCCACCCCAGTGGGGCGCATCGGTGGTGAACTGCACCGCATAGTCGTGTCCCCCCTTATCCACGCCCAGAATGGAGGCGATAACCTCAGTCTGCTGGATGAAGTTCTTGGGCACGCCGCCGCCCACGTACACCACCCCTGTTTTAGCCGCCTTTTCAACAATCTGCGTTATCTCATCCACATCCTTGAGCTGGCTGACAACAACGCTGTGCCCCTCCCGCCTTGCGAGGGTGAGCCCTATCCCAACAGAAGAGTCGCCCAGTGCGGGCACAAATACGGGCACGCGCCTGCGGTAGGCGGTTACAACAAAGGAATCGCTCGCCGACCCGCGCTCTGCGAGCTTCTCGCCCAGAAAGGCAACTATCTCCCGGGAGGAGTACTCCTTCCCGGCGCTGAGCTCCCTGCTGAGCTGGCTTATGAGCCTGTCCATGTTGCGGAACTCATCCTCTCTCGCAAAGATGTCATAAATCCTGTCTATGCCGTGCTTTAAAAGCCGGGCGTCGTCTGCGTTTGCCATTCCCTGGTAGTGCTTCCCTCCCAGAGCCTCGTGGATGTCGTGAAACACATTGGCGCCGGTGGTAACCACAACGTCGACGAAGCGGTGCTCTATCAGGTGCGCAACCACGCGGCGCATGCCCGCTGGAATCATGGCGCCGCTCATCCCGAAGAACACCACACAGCTTTCGTCCCTGAGCATCTCCCGCCATGCAAGGAAGGCTTCGCCCAGCCTGCGCCCCTGGAAACCTGTCCTTGCCATCGCCTCCAGAAGCTCGCTGATTCTGCGCTCCCTAACATCTACCGGCTCCGTGGGGTGGGAGAGAAGCTTCGCCATATCAATCACCGGAATTTGTTCCGGTTCACATTGGCAAGCTTTCTGAAGAATCCTCAGATGCCCTGCAGCTCCTCAGCGGCAAGCAGCCTTATTCCCTCACGGGAGAGCACATCCTCTGCCTTTCTTATGTCGTCAACGCGCGCAATGAGTACAGCCTTCTCCTTTGCCCCTGCGATGAAGGCATAGGCGTAGTCTATATTAACGCCCGCATTGCCCAGGGCTGAGGCTATCTTTGCAAGGCTGCCCGGCTCGTCGCCCATCTCAATTGCGAGCACCCTGTTGATGCCCACTGTAAAGCCGCTGTTGGTGAGCACTGCCCTTGCCTCGTGAGGTTTGTCCACCACCAGGCGGATAACCCCGAACTCGCCAAGCTCTGCTATGGACAGCGCGCGGATGTTTATCCCTGCCTCGCCCAGAACCTCAGTTACCTTTGAAAGCCTTCCCGGCTTGTTCTCCACAAACACGCTAACCTGCTCAACCACCATGGCAAGACCTCCTAAATCTTCCCGGCCCGCATGTCCACAACGCGCTGCGCCTTGCCGGGGGTGCGTGGTATTGTTCCAGGCTCTACCAGTTCAACCTTTGCGCCCACGTTGAGCACAGCAGCGAGCTCCTCCTCAACCCGCCTGCGCAGCTCCACCAGGTCAGCGAGCTTATCTGAGAACACCTCCGGCGTTACCTCCACCTTCACCCTGAGCACATCCAGAATGTCGCGGTCGATGATTATCTGATAGTGGTCGCCTATGCCCGGGATGCGCATGAGCACATGCTCCACCTGCGATGGGAAGACGTTAACCCCGCGTATTATTAACATGTCGTCGCTCCTCCCTAGGATGCGGAGCATGCGCGGATGCGTCCTGCCGCACTCGCAGGGTTCTTCGTCCACAACGCTTATATCGCGGGAGCGGTAGCGGAGCAGGGGCATGGCATCCCGCGTAAGCGTTGTAAACACGAGTTCGCCCTTCTCCCCCGGCTCGAGCACCTCCCCTGTCTCAGGGTCGATGACCTCCATGATGAAGTGATCACCCCAGATGTGCAAGCCAGTGCGCTCTTCGCACTCCATACCCACACCCGGACCCCAGATTTCGCTCAAGCCATAGACGTCGTGGGCTCTGAGGTTGAGCGCAGCTTCAATCTTCCTGCGGGTTGCCTCGCTCCAGGGCTCAGCGCCGAAGATGCCTATGCGGAGGCTGAAGTCCTTCTCAGGGTCCAGCCCGGCCTTCCTGGCCTCCTCCGCTAAATAGAGGGCATAGCTGGGGGTGCAGCACAGCACAGTGCTGTGCATGTCCTTCATTATCTGAATCTGCCTCTTGGTCGGCGTAATACCTCCGCCCGCAGGTATAGTCGCCGCGCCCAGCTCCTCGCAGCCGTAATGGAACCCCAGGCCTCCGGTGAAGAGACCATAGCCATAGGCCACCTGCACTATATCCTCGCTGGTTGCGCCTGTCGTCGCTATGCCCCGGGCCATTATCCTCGCCCAGGTGGATATGTCCTTCTTTGTGTAGCCCACGACGGTGGGTATCCCTGTGGTGCCGGAGCTTGAGTGAAAGCGCACCACTTCCTTAAGGGGCTTCGCCAAGATGCCGTAGGGATAATGGTCGCGCAGGTCGTCCTTAACAGTGAAGGGAATTTTGGCAATGTCGGCCAAGCTTCTGATATCCTCTGGCCTGAGCTGCGCCTCCTTGAACCTCTTCCTGTAGAAGGGCACGTGCTCATAGCAGTACTTCACAGTAGCCCTCAAACGCTCAAGCTGAAGCTCCCTGAGCTCCTTCAGGGGCATGGTTTCCATATCTGGCTCGAACATTTTACCACCATATTCACTTTACGCAGAGGGATATAATCTTTTCTCACTTCTTCCTGAGGTCGAGGACGCGCTGCGCCTTGCCCCTGGTTCGGGGAATTGAGCCCGGTTCAACGAATCTAACCTTCGCTCTGACCCCTAGAACGCCTCTGAGCCTGGCTTCAAGACGTTTTTTCAGCTTAATAAGCTCCTCGGTATCGCCCCTGAAAATCCTCTCCGTAACCTCCACGTTGACCTGCAGCACATCCATGCTGCCGTGTCTATCCACAACTATCTGGTAGTGCTCAGCCACCTCCGGGAAGGACATTAGCACATGCTCCACCTGCGATGGGAAGACATTAACCCCGCGTATTATTAGCATGTCGTCGCTTCTTCCCATGAGGCGCGCTATCCTCGGGTGCGTCCTGCCGCATTCGCAGGGTCCATCGATGAGCATGCTTATGTCGCGGGTGCGGTAGCGGAGCAGGGGCATTGCCTCTTTGGTAAGCGTTGTGAATACCAGCTCACCCTTCTCCTCCGGGCCGAGCACCTCCCCTGTCTCGGGGTCGATGACCTCCAGCAGGAAGTGGTCGCTCCACACGTGCATCCCCTCGCGGGCCTCGCATTCCACCGCCACACCCGGACCGCAGAGCTCGCTTAGCCCGTAGTTGTCATACGCAGCTATACCGTAGGCCTCCTCTATACGGCGGCGCATCTCCTCACTCCAGGGCTCTGCGCCGAAGATTCCGCGCTCAACATCAAATTCGCGAACATCCATACCCTGCTTTTCTGCGAACTCTGCCAGATAGAGGGCATAGCTCGGTGTGGAGGAGAAGGCGGTAACGCCCAGGTCGCGCATGGTTAGAAGCTGCTTCTCGCTGTTCCCCACACCGCTGGGTATTACCGCAGCGCCAACGCGCTCCGCCCCGTAGTGGAAGCCCAGCCCGCCTGTGAAGAAGGCGTAGTTGTAGATGAGCTGAATTGTGTCCCGCTTTGTAATGCCGGCGCTGGTGAGCACCCTCGCCATAAGCTCTGCCCAGGTGTCGATGTCGCCCCGCGTATAGGCGACAATTGTGGGCTTACCCGTGGTGCCTGAGGAGGCATGAATTCTGATTATCTCCTCCCGGGGCACTGCAAGCATGCCGTAGGGATAGTGCTCCCGCAGGTCTTCCTTGACTGTGAAGGGAATCCTGGTGATGTCCTCAAGGCTGCGGATGTCCTGCGGGTAGAGGTTGGCCTCCCTGAACTTCGCACGGTAGAATTGGGAGTGGTGGAAGCAGTACTCTGCTATGGCCTTAAGCCTGCGGAGCTGAAGTTTTTCCAGCTCCTCCTGCTTCTGGGTTTCTGCCTCTCTGTCCCAGAACATGCTATCAATTTCTGTAGGGAAATATAAAAAAATTTGGTATTAAGGCGATGCTTAATCTACTATAAAAAAATCGCCCAACAGTTAATTTTTTATAGCCATAAACCTTTAAAATCTGAAATCATGGGCGATATGGATAAGAATGTATTGGAAAGTGCTGTAACAGTGGGCGAAGACTTCAGCTTCTGCTTCAGGTGCAGCAGCGAGGAGTGCGGCATAGCGTGTTGCCACGGACATGCAATTGCGCTGAGCCCCTATGAGGTTCTAAGGATTAAAGAGCACCTTAAGCTGAGCTGTGGGGAGCTGGAGGAGGGGTATCTCCTCAGCCTCTACGATGAGAGCGGCTTACCCCTGCTCATGCTCAGTCGGGACCCTTGTCCTTTTCTGGAGCAAAAGCGATGCGCCATCTACGAAGCCCGCCCCCTGGCGTGCAGGCTCTTTCCCCTGGGCAAGGTGTGCGACGGCGAGGCAAAGACGGTTTTTATGCAGGAGCGCAGCTGCCCGGGTATAGGGAAGGGCCGGAGGCTTACCCTTGGCGAGTACATTGCAGAGCAGCGCGCCGGGAGGTACATGGGGATGTGGGAGGAGTGGATAAGCTTTGTTGATGAAGTGGCAGATGCCAGGATAGGCCAGAAACCCATGAAGCAGGTCTTCCTCAAGCTTCTGCTCTACAACTTTGACTTCCAGCCCAGGATGGCAGCGCACCATGCGACGCCGGAGGAGCAGTTTCTGGCGAGGCTAAAGGCGGCGAGGGATTTAATCTCTCGAATGAGCTCTGAAGCCGAATAAGAGCTGATTTTTTATTATAAAGGCAGGTAGCTCCTCCAGCCTGCTGGGACCGAAGATTGTGCGCCACCCCAGGTTTAGGCGCAGCATCCTTGCCTGTTTTGGCAGGATAATGCTCTGATGCGTCAGCCGGGGGGCATCTCTTTCCAGCATCGTCCTCAGCTCCTGTGTGCTGAAGGTTCCTAGTGTTAGGGCAAGGCGCATGCAGTACCCCTCGCCGGGCACCACCGCAAGGTAGGCGTCTATGTCAGCGAAGGAGAGGGCAGCTGTAATCCTTGTAACAGTGTAGAGGTAGTCGCTCGTTGCGATTAGAGGTGAGGCTTTGCCGGGGTTACCCACGCTGAACACACCGCTCTTGGTGGGAATCACGTGCTCTGCTATGGGATACGCCGGTAGATGGGCTTCCGGGTTGATCACCAGATGCAAAGCCCTGCGAAGCTCCTCGCCCAGGTGGGGGCACCTCTCCAGCTCCTCTTCCTCTGCTAAGCTCTCTGCAAAGCTTTCGCAGTCCTCAAAGCCGCACTCTACGCAGTCTAAGTTGGGGAGGTATTCCAGGAGCGACGCCCTTGCATCCTCCCGCTCCCTGCACACCTCGACGCAGTTGAAGCAAAGAAAGCAGCGCTGGTAGTCTATCTCAGGCTTGCCTTTCACAAGCTTTATGGCCTTCACAGGGCATGCGTAGATGCATGCGCCGCACCCGTCGCAGTTTTCACCAAGAGGTACCCGCCTTGACATTGCCCTAAAATAGCGGAGGTAACGACTGATAAGGCGTTAGGGGTTAAAGGAACTGCTCAAGGGTCGCCGTCTGCCTCTTTTTTAGCTTTGACAGCCTTATGCCAAGGAGACGCACCTTTCTTCCGTGAAGGAAGCCTGAGAGCAGGCCCTTGGCCACCTCCTTTATTGTGGCCAGGTCTCCGTGGTAGCTGCTCAGGGTTCTGGCACGGGTGTGGGTCTCAAAGTCGGCGAACCTCACCTTAAGCGTCAGGGTTTTGAACAGGAAGCCCTCCTCTGCCAGATCGCGGTGTACGCGTTCTGCAATCCCTTCCAGCGCCGCTATTAGCTCAGCCTCGTCCTCTATATCATGCTCAAAGGTTCGCTCCCTGCCTATGGATTTAACCTCTGAGCGCTCCCTGACCTCTCGCTGGTCTATTCCCCGGGCGAGCATCACCAGGCGGTGAGCCCACCTGCCAAAAGCCGGGATAAGCCTCTGCACATCGCAGCTTGCGAGTTCTCCTATGGTGGTTATTCCAAGCTTCTTCAGCAGCTCCTCGCTTCTCGGCCCGATGCCTGGAATTTTCCGGACGGGCAGGGGGGCGAGGAAGTGCGCCACCTCCTCAGGCTTAACCACAGTCAAACCGTCTGGCTTTCTGTGGTCAGAGGCTTTCTTTGCCACCAGCTTGCTGGGTCCAATGCCTATGGAGCAGGTTAGCTTCTCCTTTTCGTATATCTCAGCCTTTATGCGCTCCGCGAGCCTTGCGGCGTCTGCATAGCTTTTAGCGACGCCGGTAACATCCAGGTACGCCTCGTCCACGCTCACCTGCTGGAACTTCGCCGCATAGCTTCTCAGTATCTGCATTATCCTTCGGGACACCCTCCAGTAGAGCTCGTGGCGCACAGGCAGGAAGACGCAGTGGGGGCAGAGTTTGTAGGCCTGCGATATTGGCATGGCTGAGCGCACGCCATAGCGCCTTGCCTCGTAGCTGGCGGTGCTCACAACGCCCCTGCCCTTACCCCCCTTCGGGTCGGCGCCCACCACCACGGGCTTACCCTTGAGTTCCGGGTTCTCCCTCTGCTCTATTGCAGAGAAGAAGCTGTCCATGTCCACGTGGAGAATTATCCTCTCGCGGCGCGGGTGCATACCTTAACAGGGGAGGTTCTCGAGGGTTATGCTATCTAAACTCTGACCAGGCTGTACTCAGCGCTCCCCAGCCCCAGACGCTCAGCCTCTCTGAGCTGCACCCTGGTGTCCAGGTCTTCGAAGAGGGTCTCAAACTTCCTGGTGTTAGCCTGCTTTGCCTCCTCGCTGAGCAGGGTGTTTTCCAGACCCCGCGAGGCCTCTATTAAGTCCAGGGAAGCTTTATCAATCGCCAGCATGTCTCTGGAAGCGAGCACCCCCAGGTCAGCTACTATCGGATTGTCGCTGAAGGCACAGCAGTCGCAGTGGGGGGTTATCTCAAGCAGGAAGTTGAAGAAGAGGAAGTTTTCCCTGCCCTTCGCCTCCAGCACTCCCTTTGCCGCGGCAGCTATGCGTCTGCTGAGCATGGCGTTGCTCGTCCACTGAAGCACAATCGCCTCGTGGTCGCAGTACTCCACGCACCCGTTGCACTTTATGCACTTCGCCGCGTCGATTTCGGGTGGAGCAATCGCCCCGCCGGGACAGCGCCTGGCGCATGCGCCGCAGCGGGTGCACTTCGTTGCATCGATGCCCGGCAATGCATCGAGGTGAAGCTCGTACTTCGTGGGCTTGGCGACGCAGCCAACACCTATGTTTTTAATTGCACCGCCAAAGCTGGAGCTGAAGTGCCCTGTGAAGTGGGTGAGCGCAATTACCCTATCAGCCTCGTAGACAGCCTTCGCCACCTGCACCTGCCCGAGCGCTGCATTCTCCAGCGCATAGGGTATGCTGTCGAAGCCCAGCAGGCCATCGGCAATAACTATGGGCGCACCCAGGGTTTCAGAGGTGTAGCCGTTCTCCCGGGCTATCTTAATCCTCCCCGGGGCGGTGCTGCGGTCGTATCTCATACCCAGCCCTGTGGTTTCTGTGACGAAGGGCTTGCCCCCAAGCTTCTTCACCAGCTCCACAACCTTCCTAACGTACACGCTGCGCAGTGTGCGCGTGGTGCCGTGGTCGCCGAAGTGGGTTTTAACCGCTACCAGGTCGCCCCTCTCTATAAAACTCTCAATCCCTGCCTCAAGGGCGAGCTTCTCCAGTCTTGTGAGCAGACTGTAGCTTCTCCGGGACCAGTGTTCAACACTTCTCACCTGAGCGCGGGAGTCGAGAAAGTAAACATCGCCCATGCTCACACATCCTTTATCCCCTGCTCAGTTACCACGAACCTCGCCTTAAGGCCCTCTGGCAGCGAACGGTGGCGGCGCAGCACAGCCTCGCGCACCTTGCCCTGGCGCATAATCTCCAGTATCGCCTTGCTCCAGTATTTCAGCACATCACCACCTATGGGTTCAACGCCCTCGCCGTTCATCGCTGAGTAGACCTGATTGGTGATTATGACCGGGAGGTTGTACCTCCTTGCAAGAGCCATGAGCGTTGCCATCTGCCTGCTGAGGGCGCGGTTGAGGGCACCTATGGATTCCTCAGCGCGGTCGAGGCGGTAGAGGGAGACCGCAGAGTCCAGGATTATCAGCCCAAAATCCTCAGTGAGCACGTGCTCTATGTTCTCCACTATAAAGCACTGCTCTTCAAAGGTGTTCGCCTCGTAGAAGTAGGCCCTCTCCAGCACGCGCTTATAATCATCGCCTGCTATCTGCCTCACCCTTTCAAGCGAGTGCCCTCCCTCTGTGTCTATGAAGATGACCCGCTTTCCCTGCCTCACAGCGCTCACAGTGTATAGAAGGCACAGGTTGGTCTTTCCAACGCCGGGCGGGCCGTAAATCTGGGTTATGGTCCCGCTTTCCACGCCGCCGGAGAGGATTTCATCTAATGCGGAGCCGATGGAGAGCTTCCAGGTCTCTGCCCTCGCCCTGTAGGCTTCAAGCTTGGCGTCGTCGTGCTCAGTCATCAGGTATAAAAATGGGTGCAGAGGAGATATAAACCCTTTCCTCAATCACTTTTCCGGCGCTCTCGGACAAGTGATATCTATGCACCACCACAAGATTAGAGCAGGTGAAAGGAATGAAATCAGGAAAGTTCTGCTTCAACTGTGGAGGTGCCCTCGAGTACAGCGGAGATGCACTGGAGTGCCCCTCCTGTAAGGCGGTTTACCACAACCTGATCATCTCAGAGTCGGAGTTTGCAGAGGATGAAAGCAGGGTTGTGGAGCTGAGCATCGCAGCTGACATAACCTTCAGGAAAACACATGTTACACAGCCCACTCTAACAGGAGCCCTTGCCCACGCATAGCTAAAAATCTTCGTATACCGCTATAGCTCGAGGGGTGCAGTTTTCCAGCACAGCTTCGCAGTCGCACTCATCGCAGGCGTCGGCGTTGACCACATTGGACCTGCCGTTTATCAGCCTGAACACCTCGGGGCAGAGCTGCTCACACCTCCCGCAGCCTGTGCATGCACGCTGGTCCACGACTGGAATCATGCCCCATACCAGGGGCTTAACCTTGGAACAATATTTTAATAATCGCCCCGCCGATAATCTTCCATGCACACAGATGTCCTCGTGGTGGGCGGTGGCCCCTCTGGCTTAATAGCCGCCCGCGATGTGGCAAGGCAGGGCTACAGCGTGGTGGTGGTCGAGGAGCACCCCGAGATAGGCGAACCCGTGCAGTGCTCCGGCTTATTCAGCATCCGCGGTTTGAAATCCCTTGGGATAAACCTGCCCAAAAGGGCAGTAGCGGGAGTTATCCGCGGAGGACGCTTTTACTCCCCGGGAGGAGAGAGATTTGAGGCCTACTCAAAGCTTGACCGTGCATATGTGGTTGAGCGCAGGCTATTTGATAAGGAGCTTGCGAAGGAGGCCGCGAGAGCAGGCGCCAGAATAATGCTTAAAACCAGAGTCACCGGCTTAAAAATTGCCCACAGGGCCAGAGCTGTAGTTGAATGCGGAAGAGAGAGGAAGACCATCGAGGCGGAGGTGGTAATCGCCGCTGACGGAGTGCGCTCACGCGTGGCGAGATGGCTCGGGCTCAAAACCCCCAGAAAAATAGTGGCGGCAGCGCAGATCGAGGTAGCGAATGCGGACGTTGAGGATGACGTAGCAGAGCTATACTTTGGCAAACAGTGGGCTCCAAACTTCTATGCATGGCTTCTGCCCAAGGGAGAGGTCTGCGAAGTAGGAGTGGGGGTTCGCCGGGGTGAGCACCCGCCCCGCGTGTACCTGGAGAGGTTCATGAGGGAACATCCCGTGGCAAAGCAGAAAATCACGGGCAAAAGCATGATTGAGTACAACACAGGCGCCTTTCCTGTGGCTGCGCCCCGGGATACCTTCGCCGAGCGCGTGCTTCTGGCCGGCGATGCCGGCGGCTTCGTCAAGGCGAGCACCGGCGGCGGGGTTATCACTGGAGGAATCTCCGCTAGGCTGGCGGCAAGGGCAGCGGCTCTGGCTATTGAAGAGAGAAACTTTTCCAGAGGGTTTTTCCGGGAGAATTATGAGAGCGCATGGAAGACGGAGCTTGGAAGGGAGCTCAAGGTGCACATGCTTATAAGGGAAATCTTCGACTCCCTGAGCGATGAAGAG
>NZ_JBPMGE010000050.1:0-16906 GCF_054014795.1 Candidatus Pyrohabitans sp.
CTTCTGGATTGTGGTTGCACTTGTGCTCATGGCCTTGCGACTTGCGGGAAAGCCTTAGACGAGTTTGGACGATTTCGAGTAAACAATCACACTTCTGTGCAGAAAAATAACCTAGCGCAGCATCTCCCTGAGCCTGAAGAGTGCTTCAAGTGCCTCAAGCGGGGTCATCTCATTGGGGTTGAGCCTTCGAAGCTCCTCCTCTACCGGCGAGGGCTCTGGTGCAGTGACCTCGAAGAGGGTGCGCTGTGCCGGGTCTGAGAAAACCTTCGCAAGCCTGCGCTTGCGCAGTCGCTTGGCTACTATCTTATCGTCTGCCACCTCCTCCTCTTCAAGGCGGCGGAGCACCTGCGATGCGTTATCTATGACCTCCTTCGGTAAGCCTGCCAGGCGCGCCACGTGAATGCCGTAGCTCTTGTCTATTGAACCCGGCATAATCCTGCGCAGGAAGATTATGTCGTTCCCCTCCTCCCTGACGGCGATGTGGTAGTTCTTAACCTTTGGAAGAAGCTGCTCCAGCTCTGTGAGGTGGTGGTAGTGTGTTGCAAAGAGCGCCTTTGCGCCGATGCGCTCGTGCAGATACTCCACCACCGCCCATGCTATGCTCAGCCCGTCGAAGGTGCTTGTTCCACGACCTATCTCATCCAGGATGACAAGGCTCCGCTTGGTGGCGTTGTTCAGTATGTTCGCCGCCTCCTGCATCTCCACCATAAAGGTACTCCTGCCGGTGGCCAGGTCATCACTTGCCCCCACACGGGTGAATATCCCATCCACAACGCCTATCCTTGCCTCTCTCGCCGGGACAAAGCTGCCCACCTGAGCGAGGAGCACTATCAGCGCCACCTGGCGGAGGTATGTGGATTTGCCCGCCATGTTTGGACCTGTGATAATCAGAATCCCCTCCTTCGCCGAGTCGAGGTAGGCATCGTTGGGCACAAATTCGCGCTGATAGGCTTCCACCACTGGATGGCGTCCATCCTTGATGTCGATAACCCCACTTTCGTCCACCAGGGGCTTGACATAGTCCCGCTCGCCTGCCACCTTTGCAAAGCTCAGGAGCACATCCAGCTTGGCTAAAGCAGAGGCGGTGATTTGAATCTCCTTTACCCGCAAAGCAGCCTCATCTCTGATGTGCGTGAAAAGCTCATACTCCAGCTTCGCCGACCGCTCCTGAGCACCCAGGATGAGCGCCTCCTTTTCCTTCAGCTCAGGCGTTACAAAGCGCTCCGCATTCGTAAGGGTCTGCTTGCGTATATAATCCTCAGGTACAAGGTGAAGGTTGGGCTTTGTCACCTGAATGTAGTAGCCAAAGACGCTGTTGTACCCTACCTTCAGCGAGGCTATGCCGGTGCGCTTCCTTTCGCGGCGCTCAAGCTCGGCTATCCAGCGCCTTCCCTGTGTGGCAGCCTCCCTCAGCTTATCAAGCTCCTCGCTGTAGCCGGGTTTTATTATCCCACCCTCCCTCACGCCCGCCGGTGGTTCATCCACTATGGCAAGCTCTATCCTCTCACTCAAATCCTCAAGGGCGTGCATCTCCGCGAGAATTTCCTCAAGCAGCTCGGGTTTGCAGCTCGAGAGCAGGTCGCGTATCTCAGGCACTGCCTTCAACGAATTTTTGAGCGCCACAAGGTCGCGGGCATTTGCGGAGCCGCTGGCGATTCTGCTGTTCAGCCGCTCCAGGTCGTAAACTTTGCTTATAGCCTCGCGCAACTCCTCTCGCAGGAGGTAGTCGCTGAACAGCTCCTCCACAGCATCGAGGCGCTTCCTTATCTCAGCCACATTGACGAGAGGATGCAGAAGCCAGCGCTTCAGCAGCCTCGCCCCCATTGCCGTCGAGGTCGCGTCGAGCACCTCCAGAAGCGTCGCCCTGGTTGAGCCATCGCGCAGGTTGCGCACTATCTCCAGGTGGCGAAGCGTAGCGGCATCGAGAAGCATTCTCTCCCGCGTAGCAAGCCTGCGCAGCCTTGTTATGTGGGGCAGTGCATTCTTCTGGGTCTCGCGCAGATAGCCCAGCACAGCGCCAGCGCAGGCAATACCAAGCTTTAGCTCTGCCACACCAAAGCCCTCCAGACTAGAGACGCCGAAGTGTTCAGCCAGCCTTTCCCTGGCAGTGCCGGGGCTGAAAGCGGCCTCACTCACTTGGTTGAAGAAAGTCTCGCGCAGAAGCTTGCGCATCCTCTCTACAAGCTCCTCGCTCGTATCTTCAGGGATTAAACACTCGGCCGGCGAAATCGCCACAAGCTGGTTGAGCGCCTCCTCCTCGTTCTTGAACTCGCCGCATGCAAACTCGCCCGTGGAGAGGTCCGCGTAGGCTATACCGGCTCTGCCCTTATTGACAAGCAGTGCAGCAAGGTAGTTGTTGCTCTTCTCCTCAAGCAGGCTCTCCTCCATCAGCGTGCCCGGCGTTACGACGCGCACCACATCGCGCTTCACCACACCCTTCGCCTGCTTGGGGTCCTCGACCTGCTCGCATATCGCCACCTTATAACCCCTCTTCACCAGCTTAGCTAGGTAGGTCTCCATCGCATGGTAGGGAACGCCAGCGAGGGGCACTGGTTTGCCGTTCTCCCTGCCGCGGGATGTGAGTGTTATTCCAAGCTCCCTGGCAGCAAGCACTGCATCCTCGTGGAACATCTCATAAAAATCGCCGGCACGGAAGAACAGAACCGCATCGCTGTACTCCCGTTTGAACCGGTGCCACTGGCGCATCATGGGGGTTATACCTGGCATGGAATTAGCTTAATGCTCAAGGTTAAAAACATTATGCAGGCCGGAAAAGTTAAGTAGCCTCACGGAGATTATTAGATATAAGGAGGCGAGGCGCGTGGCAAAGATACTGCTGGTCTCTGAGGGTGTGTCAGAGCAGACATCTATTGAACGCTACACAATGGGTCTGGCATGCAGTCTGAGGTACGACATAAAGTTACTGTTTATAGTAGATGAGAGGTACGCAGTTGAACTGATAGGCGGCGGCCTGTACAAGCGCGAGGTGGATGCGCTTAGGAAGGCGGTAGAAGAGAAGGCCAGGGAGGAATTTGATGTTTTCAAAAGACTCAGCCTTAACATAGAGTACAGGGTTGAGAAAGGTGTAGCCGCTGATGTCCTCCTGAAAGAGCTAGAGAAGGACAGGGAGGTCAAATTGGTAATAATAGGCTACTCTCCCACGGGCTGGCTAAAGG
Organism: Candidatus Pyrohabitans sp.; assembly: GCF_054014795.1. Classification (NCBI taxonomy): domain Archaea; kingdom Methanobacteriati; phylum Candidatus Hydrothermarchaeota; genus Candidatus Pyrohabitans; species Candidatus Pyrohabitans sp. Next base: position 3,177 of record NZ_JBPMGE010000050.1, read on the forward strand.
AGATCGTGGAAAAGCCTCTCCTGCCGGAGATACTGAAAAGGAGAAGGATTCCAGTGCTCGTGGTTCCAGAGAGTATACGGGAGGAGGACTTTTTCTCTGTGCTCAAGTGCTGAGCACTAGTCTTTGCGGCGCAGCTTGACCTCCCCCAGCTTTATCACGTCGCGTTTGAGCAGCAACCCAAGAGGTTTTGACGGGTCCTCAGGCGAAACCACAACCAGCGTTCCAATACCACGCTCTTCCATGAATTCCAGTGCTTCATGCAACGATTTCTCAGGCGTTATCGAGGAGTACCTGTGCCGCATAACCTCCTCTACTCTGGTGTCCATCCATTTTTCCACAGGTACGCCCACAATATCACGCAGCCTCACTATCCCCTCTATCTTATCCTCAGCCATTATGGGCAGCGCCGAGACGCCATGGCGCATCTTCAGCATGGCGCTGCGCAGGCTCTCCTGTCTTGTCGTTGTGGGAAAGTCGATGCGCATGGCGTCGCTTACCCTATGGAGGCGTAGCAGGTCACGGAAGTACTCCTCCGCATGTGCTGGCGAGTGTATGCGCGTTGGCACCTGCTCGCTGTATATGCTGTATCTGCCAGTGAGGATGTAAGAGCCCACGATTGCCACCATCGCAGGGAAGAGGAGGGAGTAGTCACCTGTCATCTCGCTCACCATTATGAGCACAGCTACTGGTGCCTTGCTCACCCCACCAAAGAGGGCCATCATCCCTATTATCACAAATGCAGGCACCGCCTCCGGGGGTACAAGCCAGGGGAGGAACTTTGCAAAGACAGCACCCACTGTGCCGCCCACCATCGCGCCTATCACCATCCCCGGGGCAAATACTCCGCCGGAGCCTCCACTACCTATTGTCAGGGAGGTCATTACAATTTTTGCAAAAATCAGGATGAACATCACCTTCAGCGGCAGGGCATTGTACAGGGCGAGCTGAATAAAGCCGTAGCCCATGCTGAGAGCCCCCAGTCCTGCGGCGCCATTCGCATCGGGGATGAGCTTCATCAGCAACACTGCGAGTACGCCAACGAGGAAGGCGCCTATTGCGGGCTTGAAATGCTTCTTTATCCTTAATCTGTCAAAGAGCTCCCTTGTGGAATAGAAGGATTTTATGTACAGCAGTCCCACACCCGCGCAGGCTGCGCCGAGCAGCATATAGAGAGGTATCTGTGCGAGGCTCCACTGATACGGCCGTGCCGCAAACACGGGTGAGAAGCCGTCGTACAGACTGAACACGGAGTAGCCCACCACACTGGCCATAACACTGGGTATCAGTGCCTCTTTCTCAAAATCCTGCCGGTACAGAATCTCGGCGCTTAAAAGTGCTCCGCCCAGAGGAGCTTTAAATATGCTGCCCACTCCCGAGCCTATTCCCACCGCCAGTGCTATCCTGCGGTCATGCTCATTTAACTTGAACACCTCACCAATAAAGGAGCCAAAACCTGCGCCTATCTGTGCTATGGGCCCCTCTCTGCCAGCACTTCCACCAGTAGATATTGTGAGCACAGAGGCTGCCATCTTAACCAGGGGTATCCTTCTTCGAATTCGTCCCCCCTCGCGGTGGAAGGCGCGTATAGCTGCATCTGTGCCGTGCCCCTCAGCCTCGGGAGCTAAGGAGAAGACAATCAACCCTGAAGCCAGACCACCCAGGGTTACAATGAGCACAAGGAGCAGTGCACTCTCAGGTGGTGCCCAGCTGAGCACCTCCTCAAGACTCACCCCCGCCCTGGGTGGGTAAAAGCCAGCGCCCTGGCCCAGGAAAAGCTTTGTGCCCAGATTGAGGAGCTCATAAAAGGCTATTGCACCAACGCCGGAGATTATTCCTATGAGAGTTGCGATTATTGACCACTTCTTGAGATACTTGAACTCAGGGGTATCAGGGAGGGGAATGTGCATGGTGTGGGCATAGTAAAAGGTGTTATATATAATTACGGGTGCATACCTCCCCCTTACGCCCCGGTCATACAGGGAACTTGGGAGATCATCAAGATTTCTTTAAGAGTTTTTCCACCGTGTAGATAAGTTCTTCTCTGTCGAAGGGCTTGTTGATATGTGCCTCAGCACCGCAGTCACGGCTCTTTTCAACATCCTCCTCTGTTGTCCTCACTGTGAACATCGCCACAGGGATGTTCTTCAGTCTCACGTTTGCCTTGATCTTCCCGCACACCTCCCATCCCTTCAACCCGGGCATCATCACATCTAGGAGTATGAGGTCTGGTGTCTCCTTCTCCAGGAGCCTCAGCCCCTCCTCCCCGTCGCCCGCCTCCACCACCTCATAACCCGCTTTCTCGAGCATCTTCCGCGTCAAAAATCTTATCTCAGGCTCATCATCCACAATCAGTATCTTCACCATTAGCCCATCACCTCCTGTAAACCGGCAGTGTGAAGCAGAACCTGCTCCCCTTGCCCGGCTCGCTCTCAGCCGTAATCTCGCCCCCGTGCGCCTGGACTATCTCCTTAACTATCGCCAGCCCCAAACCGGTGCCCCCATAGCGTCTCGTGGGTGAGCTATCCACCTGGTAGAAGCGCTCAAAGATTTTATCCAGATGATCCTTACGTAGACCTATGCCGGTGTCGCTGATGCAGACCTCAACCATGCCCTTCTTCCCCCTTGCGTTGATAACTATTTCTCCCTCCTTTTTGTTAAACTTTATGGCATTGTGGATGAGGTTTCGCAGCACATGCTTAAGCTGTCCGCAGTCCCCTCTGACGGGAGGCAGGTCGTCTTCCATGACAACCTTCATCTTTAGTTTGTTTTTAATGAGCATTGGCTTAAACTCGCTGCTCACAAGGGTTATGGCATGGGCCATATTTACAGCTTCAAGCTTTAAATTCCTCTTACTTCTGTCCATCCTTCCGGCCTCTATGAGGTCTTTCACAATAAAATTCTGGCGCACAAGCGCATTCACAGCCATTTTCAAAAGTTCCTTCCTCTTCTTCGCATCTTTCTCATCCATCGCCAGCTCTATGGCACCCTTGGCTATGGTTATGGGTGTGCGAAGCTCATGGCTAACATTGGCGATGATGTTGGTCTTCAGCTCGTCCAGGGTTTTTAGCTCTTCATGGGCGCGTTGAAGTTTTTCATAGGCTGCTTTCAGCTCCTCCTCCGCCTTTCTGCGTTCGGTAACATCCGTATTGGCAAAAACGCACGCCTCAACCCTGCCCTCAGGGTTCAGCAGAGGATACAGCCTGGAAACCATGAAGCGGAGGGTTCCGTCTCTGCACCTGTAGGTTATCTCCACGTTGCTGAAGGGCTGCCTCTTCTCAAATACCTGTGCCACTGTAGCCTCGATGGCGGGGCGCTCCTCCGACTCCAGAAGCAGGTGATATTTACTTCCGATTATGTCCTGTCCGTACTGGAAGATATTTTCGCAGGATTTATTCCAGGTCTGGATAGCCCCCTCCCTGTTAACAGAAAAGATTGGGTTCGGCGAGTTTTCAACAGTCTGTCTGTACCTCTCTTTGCTCTCCCGCAGCGCCTCCTCTGAGCGTCGTATAACCTCCATGTTATGGTTGATAAGCACATAGAGGAGCAGAGCTGTAATGGCGACATAGAACCAGCCCTTCAGGGTCTGCAGGCGGGTGAGCATTACGGGGTCGCCCACAAATAGAACAAGCAGTCTGTCAGACAACAGTATCCACACTCCACCCAGGAGCGCATAGATGGCTGCAATCTTGAAAGGAGACAGTCCTTTCCCGGAATGTATAACGCTGAATTTATGCCTGCGCATGCAATTTCACTACTCTTTTAATTTAGCTGCCGGGTTATTAATATTTTCTTTGTGCCGGCGTGTGCTCGCCCGCGTTCGAGCATGTATATAAAGTTAATTTTTATTGTTTATAGCAAAAGTCTGAAATATAGGGATGCCACGTATAAAATATTGATGTACTGCCTACACATATGCGGGAAATATTTAAGGGGGATATGGTAAAATGGAAGGAAGCCCCTCATGATACTAACCACATTTAAACAGGAGGTATTAAGATGAAGGCTGGTTATATTCTTCTTGCTCTTGTGGTGCTTTCGCTCCTGACGGGATGCATCCAGCGTGAGAAGGCTGAAGAGGTTGAGAAGAAAAAGGAGATAGCTGAAGCCAAGGAGATTCAGACGAATTTCGAAGAAGCCTACAGCGAACTGAAGCTGGCCATAGAGAATGAAGACCCACAGGCTGCCAAGGAAAAATACAATGAGCTCCTCAGGGTGTATGAGGAGGCAAAGGAGAAGGCAGGAGAGCAGCACCTCAGGTTCATGGTGGGTGATGACAGGCTTGCTATGCTGAAGGAGCAGATAGACAGAGGAGACTTCACCGGGGCGAATGATACCCTCTCGGGTGTTGCAGGAAGCTGTGGAGTAAGCGTGTGCCATCAGCGCAGCGGGGGCGCGATGGCAAATCTGGAGTACGAGTATGGTGTGATTAAGAAGGCTCTCAGGGAGGGAGACCTTGAGAGGGCGAAGCAGCACTTCCCTGAGTTCAAGAGGAACTTCTATGAGAGCAGAGAGCTTACAGAGAAGTTTCTGCCAGAGCTTACCGAAGAGAGGATGAGGGACGAGTATGTGGAAAATCTTGAAAGGGCGCTTGAAGCCAATGACCTTGAGGCTGCGCAGAAGGCCATGAAGGTAATCTCTGAGAACACCTGCTCCCTTAAGGGCTGCCATGCCATATTCTTCGGCTGATTGCTATCTCAACCCGGCGAACTCGCGCAGGTATTCTTCCTCGGTGAAGTGGAGCTCCCCGGGGATTATCAGCGTGTGCGGCATGGCGCCCAGCTCAGCTCTTAAAAGCTCTCCGACCTTTCCGGCTACAACCCCCGCATCGGGCGCGCCTGCTGCTGATACCACTACAGCGAGGGTGTTCTCGCGTATAACGCCCTCGCCGCGCTTTTTTTCAAGGGTAATGAGTATCTCCAGAGCCTCCTTGGCGGACATCATGTACCCCTCCTCCGCCTTTATGTCAAGGAAGAGCAGTGTGTGCAGTCCCCGGGAGAGGTTCTCCTTTACCACATTGTAGGGTGTTTCAGGAAAAAAGCCTGCTTCGGGCCTGGCGACGGTTGCACTTCTACCGAACTTGTAGTTGTGCAGCCCACTCAGGGAGGGTGCAGCCGAGAGTATTGAGGCGCTGTGCACCACCCGCGTGGCTATGCCCAGCCTCTTTGCCTCAAGGCGAAGCGCTGTGTGAGTCGTGGACACCATGGGGTCACCGGCAACGAGGAGGGCAACATTTTTATGCTTGGCTGGCTCCAGGATGACCTCCTCTGCGCCCTCTTCAACCTCCCGCCTGCTCAGCAGTTCTATTCGCTTTCCTGCCAGCTTTTCCAGGCGCTCTAGGCTGAGCCCGGGCATGTAGGAGGTGTAGAGCTCAGCAAAGGCCATGTCGCAGCGCTTAAGCTCCTCAAGGCCGCGCAGTGTTATGTCCTTCTCGTCGTACAACCCCAAGCCTATGAAGATGAGCATAAATAAATACCTGCAGCAGCCTATAAAAAATATGCTCGGCGTGCGCATACCTGCGAAGGAGGCGGAGAAGGTAAGGCGTGAGCTTCTTGCCGCCGGGATTCTGGCAAAGGGGTACCGCATAAAGAGGCAGGGTGATTATGTTCTCCTGCCCGTTAAGGAAGTTGCGAGGGAGCTTCTGCAAGGCTATGAGGTGGTGGAGGCGGAGTTTGAGCCCCTGGCAGGGCACAGGAGTTTTGAGAGCCTGCTGAGGGAGAGACTGAGCAGGGAGGAGTTTGCGCTTGTCAGGCGGAGCTTCGATATTGTGGGGGACCTGGCTATTATTGAGGTGCCGGAGGAGCTTGAACACAGGAAATATGAGATTGCGGGGGCGCTGATGGAGGCGCACAGGAATATAAAGGCGGTTTTCCGCAAGGGTGGTGAGGTGAGGGGCAAAGCCAGGGTGCGCAAACTTGAGCATCTCGCAGGCGAACACAGGAGTGAGACGGTGCACAGGGAGCACGGCCTCAGGCTAAAGCTGGATGTGGCGAAGGTGTACTTCTCTCCGCGCCTGGCGTATGAGAGGCAGCGCATACTGAAGCAGGTTAAGGACGGCGAGACCATAGTTGACCTCTTCGCCGGCGTGGGCCCATTTGCACTCCTCCTCGCCAGGCATCGCAGGGTTAAGGTTTATGCCATCGATATAAACCCCGAAGCTGTGAGATACCTCAGAGAAAATATAACCCTGAACAGGCTCAAGGGGGAGGTTGTGCCCCTGCTCGGCGATGCTCGCGAAGTTGCACCTCGTGGCGTAGCCTCGCGGGTGATAATGAATCTGCCAAAGAGCAGCGATGCCTTCCTGGACCTTGCCTTTGAGGTTTTGAAGGGCGAGGGAGTGGTGCACTACTACACAATTGCGCCGGAGGAAAATCTCTGGGGCAAGGCTGAGCTTGCCCGCAGCGTGGCGAGGCGCATGGGGAGGCGGGTGAAGGTGCTGGAGAAGCGGGTGGTGCGCACCTACTCGCCGCGAAACTATCATGTGGTTTTTGACCTAAGGGTCTCGCAGGATAATCAAAACCCTTTTTACGTGGCATAGATAAGTAAACCCTATGAAACTCTCAGAGCTGGGTGAGCGCAGGGTAATAGAGATTTTTGCAGAGGTCTTGGGCGACTGTGGCATAGCTGAGGTGGGGATAGGCGATGACGCAAGCATTGTCAGGGCAGGTGAGGCTCTGATTGTGCTCTCCTCTGATATGATTCGCGAAGGCACACACATACCGAGGGAGATGACGCCGGAGCAGGCTGGCAGTTATGCGGTCAATGTCAATCTGAGCGACATCGCAGCAATGGGAGCCAGACCCCTGGCGATGCTCTTTTCCTTCGGGTTGCCGGGTGATAAGGATGAGAGTTATGTGAGGAGGCTGGTACAGGGTATAAAAAAGGCCTGCGATGTCCACAAAGTCTGCGTTGTAGGGGGCGACACCAAGGAGCACGGCGAGGTGGTGATCTCAGGTTTCGCCTTCGGTGTAGTCGAGGCGAGAGGATACCTGACGCGCAGCGGAGCAAGACCCGGGGACCTGCTCTGCGTTACCGGCAGCATTGGTAGTGCCGCCGCGGGATTCTACTGCCTTACCAGAAACATAGAGCATCCAAGGAGGGAGGAGTTTTTGAGGGCAGCGCTTGAGCCAGAGGCGAGGGTTGTGGAAGGTCTGACTCTTGCCGGTTCAGCAAGTGCATGCATGGATGTGAGCGACGGCCTGGCGTTCAGCCTGCATGAAATAGCCCGTAAAAGCGGTGTGGGCTTTGAGGTGTATGAGGAGCGCGTGCCCCGGGAAAGGGAGGTTAAGGAGATAGCCGCCCTTGCAGGCGTGGATGAGAGGGAAGTGGTATTCCACAAGGGCGGGGACTTTGAGCTTCTGTTTGCTGTAAGTGAAGCATCGCTTCCGGAGCTGAAGGAGAAATTCAGAAGTAAAAAGCTGGCACCTATTACTGAGATAGGCAGGGTTACCGGGGAAGGGTACTGGCTGATAACAGAAGATGGCAGGAGGGTAGAGCTTCCAGCACGGGGTTATGATGCTTTTCTGGGTGGGTTTTGACATATATTATAACTCGATTTAAAATATCTGTGTGTTCTAGCATGTTGCAAACCTAAAAATATGAGATTGTGTGCTATACATTCTCATGCTATACATATTTCTTGATGAGGCGGGAGACTTAGGTTTTAGCGATAGAGCTTCCAGATATTTTGTTATAGCTGCTTTGACTGTTGCAAATCCAGTTTCAATTCGAAGAATGTTCAAGAGAATTAGGCAACGAAAACTAAAAAAGAGAGTTAAACAGCTTCAAGAATTCAAATTCAGCAGATCCGATGATTTTATAAAGATGTTGATCTTAAGGCGGTTGATAAAGCAAGAAATTGAAATAAATTATGTAGTTTTGAAGAAAAGCAGGACAGTCCAACTCGTGCAGGATAGACAAAACATCCTTTATAATCATCTTAGTGGAGTTTTGATTGATAGACTGACATCTTACAGAGAGCGTGAATTTAAGATAGTTGTTGACAGGCTATTTTCAAAGTCGAATCGTGAGGAATTTAACAGATATCTACAAAAAAGGGTTTTTAATAACTTCTATAGTGAAGGCCGACTAAAACCAAAAATTGAAATAGAACACAGTGATTCAACAAGTGAGCCGTGTCTCCAGGCAGTCGATTTTGTTGTGGGTGCGGTATTCTCCAAATATGAGAGGCACAATGACCAATACTATAAGATAATCGAGGAAAAGGTCAATAAAAAGTTAGAGGAGTGGTGACCCCTCCCCTACTCGCTTCCATCCCACTTACGTGGGCATCATCCTTTCGGGGGGACTTACTCACCACTGTTTTTTATTATATAGGACGACATATTTAAGGTTTCTGGTGAAGGCGGCTTTAACTTAACCAATACTACAGTTGAGCCCCTCAAATACCTATCAACCCTAAATCCCACGCTCCCCACACTATGGCGATTAAGCCGGCTATGCGCAGAGCAGCCTCTGCCATGCTCTTCCCGACGAAGATTATCACAAGACCAATAACCACAGGGAACACCGCTTCTGGATTCACCACAAATCCGCCCAGGTAGTACTTCACCCCGCCGATGAGTATAAAGCCAGCGCCTATTATTTTGAGAATCATGCCCACGACACGGGGGGCAATGAGTATAAGTACAAGACCGGCGACAATCTTAACCAGAGGTTCTGCTCCCAAGTCCATAGATATAGTTCTTCTGTTGGGGTTAAATAGATTTCGCATGGCAAGCTTTATTAGTCCTGATGAGAATACCCTTGCGATGATTCAAGCAGAGTTTCTGATAGAAGCCCAGGGCAACGACAGAGATGCCGTAGCCGGGTCGCTTCGTATGCTGGAGAATAAGATAAAGGTCGAGAAGGGAGTTAGACTTTGCAGTGCAGAACATGGCGATGTGGTGAAGGAGGATGAACTGTATTCGGGCGTTGTTGAGTTTAAGCTCGAGTTTGAGAGCTTTCAGAGCTATATCGACGCTGCTATAAAATACGGACCCTCCGCAATATATGTGTTGAGTCCTGACAGACTTACCATAGATGCAAGGGAATTCCTCCTCACCCTGGGGGAGGTCATCAAGCTCACCAAGAAGTTCTACCAGAGATACCAGGTAGGATTTGAATTTGAGGCGGGGGGAGAGGTGAACATTGGAATTGACGAGTATGAGATTGAGGAACTGCTTAAAGGGGGAGCGCTCCATGTCAAGCTCGTCGCTGAAGTAGGGGCTGAGAGCGAGGCAGAGGCTGTGAAGCTCTTCGTAGGGGATATTGTGGATGAGGCGCCGGTGAACAAGGTTAAGAGCACCTTCAACCAGGAGACTGGAGCCTACCTGGTTGCTGTGGAAGCCTTCCCCTATGATGCGAGGGCTCTCTTCAGCATATCAATGCGCCACGTGCCCGTGCTCATAGAAATCATCGAGCCAAAGGAGATAAATCTGAGCATGCTCGACCTCCAGGATATTGCCCTGGACCTTGCAAGCATCTTTTTTGAAGCGTCGCAGAGGCTGGTGCTGAGGTAGGTTCATGGAGGCCATGATTAAGAGGATGGAGGAGCATTTCAGGAGGAGAGAATGGGGTGAGCTTGAGGAGGTAAGCGGGGAGATTCTTTCCCATAATCCTGAAGGCTGGCTTAGGGCACTGGCTGAGGGCTTCAGGAGCTATGCAAAGGCGAGGCAGGAGCGGGATGCGGAGAAGGTCGCCCTCCTGCTCGAGAGGGCTGCCTCAGCTTTTAAGGGTGTGGATGAGCTTCTGTACGCTATGGCAACCACAGAGAGGCTTCTGCTCCTATCCGTATTGGACGAGCCAAATAGGGGAAGGCACCTCAAGGCTCTGGGGGAGTTCTCCCTGAATCGCTTCCTTCGCACACGGAGCGAGGGTGATATAAGGCTGGCGGTTGAGGCGCTGGAACGTGCAGCAGAGCACCTGTTCGGAAGAGAACTCGCAGAAGTTGAGCTCAATCTCACCTTCTGCTATGGCTGCTGCGCTGAGGTGAGCGACAATCCAAGGCGGGAGTATGAGAGGGTGCTGAGCCTGTGTGAGGAGCTGGAGGAGCGCTACCAGGAGGACAAGGGGACGCTTGCAAGGCTGAAGATGAACCACGCCACGGCGCTTCAAAGCCTGGCGCATCTCTCTGGCCCGGAGGCGCTGGACATGCTTGAAAGGGCTGCATCACTGAGCCGTGAGGCAGCCGTCATATTCAGAAAGCTTGGCGCCAAGGTTGAGGAGGTGCGGGCACTTCAGAGCCTTGCCAACATCTACAGGGACACCGCAAACCTGGCAGAGGATGGCGATGAGTATCTTGAGAGGTTTATAGAGGTCAAGAAGGAGACTGCAGAGCTTTTCAGTCAGGCCGAGTATGCGGCAAAGGCAAGCCTTGAGGTGCTCGAGGGGGCGCTTGCAGAGGTTGAGCTCGCTGCCAAGCGTGGGGATAGTGCCGGGATTGAGAAGGCGCTGAAAGATATCTCTAAGACATCTGAGGTTTTCAGGAGGGAGGGTCTAGGCGAGGAGCTTGCCCATTCTCTGGCCGCAATGGGCGCCGCCTACAGAAGCATGGCAGCTCTGGATGAGGAGGCCGCCCTGGAACTTCTCGGCAGAGCGGCTGAGAGTTACGAGGAGGCGATGGACATATTCTCAAAGGAGGGGGAGAAGACATATCTGAGTGCAGCTAAGGCTGCGCTTTCTCAGATATACAGCGACCTGGCGGCGCTCTCAGGGGATGCTACCCACGCAGAGAAGGCTGAGAAGTTTGAGGAGGAGGCGAGAGAGCTTATAAGAAAAAGAGAATAAATAGAGTTTGAAAAAGAAAAACTCTTATTTTGAAGCCAGCTTTATATCGCTTGCCTTGACTGTCTTTCTGCCTGCGTGTTTTGCAAGGGCACCTGCCTCTTTCGCTATCTCAGCGCCTATCTCATCGAGAATTTCAGCAAGGTACTCTGCGGCATCCCTTCCAACACGCAGTCCTGTGGCATTCCTTATTATCCTGTCGCACGCAGAAATTGGTAGTTCACCCATTATATCACCTCTTTTTTAAAATTTTCTATGTTTTCCCGACTGTTGTGTGTAAACCTTATTATATATAAACCTTACTGTTGTTATACCCTCAGGATGGCGATTCTTTCAGGTCTTTACGTGATAGCCTCGCAAGAGTTAAATACCTCCTCCACAACTCAAAACCATGGATGTACAAACCCTTGTGGAGGCGCTTAAGCGTCCTGAGGCTTATCCCCATCCGGTGAGAGATATAACGCTGATTCAGACCCACATCTCCTTTGTGTTTTTAACCGGTGATTACGTCTACAAGCTGAAGAAGCCGGTGGACTTCGGCTTTCTGGACTTCACCACCCTGGAGAAGCGCCTGTACTACTGCAATGAGGAGATTAGGGTAAACCGCGCCCTTGCAGGTGGGCTCTACCTTGGCGTTGTGCCTATAACCCGGGATGATGGCGAGATCAGGGTCTCTGGCAGGGGTGAGGTGGTGGAGTATGCGGTTAAGATGGTGCAGCTTCCGCAGGAGGCGATAATGAAATGCATGCTCCAGCGGGGGGAGGTTGTGCGAGGCGACGTCGAGGAGATAGCTGCAAGGGTTGCGGTTTTCCACAAAGGTGCAGCCGTCGGGGAGGAGATTACCCGCTGGGGTGCCTACGAGCAGGTGGTCAAAAACTGGGAGCAGAACTTTGAGCAGACGGCACAACTCAAAGGCAGAGAGGTTGATGCACAGGAGTACGCCGCCCTTGAGGCAAGGGTGATGCGCTTTCTGAGGGAGAGGAAGGAGCTCTTCAGAGAGAGAGAAAGAGCGGAGAAGATACGCGAATGCCACGGTGACCTGCACAGCGGCAACATATTCATAGTGAGGAAGCCGGCGAAGCTGTACCGCGAGGGCATTTACATCTTTGATGCCATAGAGTTCTTTCGCGGATTCAGCTGCAGCGATGTGCTTGCGGATATTGCCTTTCTTGCCATGGACCTGGACTTCCACCGCAGGCGAGACCTGAGCGAAGCCTTTGTCTCTGCCTACATCGAAGCCAGCGGAGAGAAATTCCCTCAGGCGCTGCTGGATTTCTACAAATGCTACCGCGCCTTTGTGAGGATGAAGGTGGAGGGCTTCAAGCTCTCTGATGCTCATGTAGCAGAGGAAGAAAAGGGAGCAACGCGCAAGCTGGTGAAGGAGTACTTTAACCTCGCCTGCCGCTACGCCTCTTTGCTTTAGTTCTGCTCCTTATATAGCGCATAATTTCAGCGAGGTTCTCCTCTAGGGGGTTGCTGGTGTCCACTATAACCCTGGGCCTGCGCAGAGGTTCAAACTGGCTGCGTATCTTCAGGTACACATCAAAGTCGGCGTCGGTGGGGAGGTTCTTCTTCTTTGCCCGAGCCTCCATTCTCTGCCGGACCACAAATTCCGGCGCGCTGCACTCCACGATTATCAGCTTTGTTCTAGCCGCCCTCGCGAGCCGGTAGACGCGCTCCCGCAGGCTGCGCCTGTAGAAGGTGCCGTCGAGGATTACATTCTTCCCTGCCCTCAGGAGGTACTCTGCTATCATAAAGGTTACCTTATAGACAAGCTCCTTCTCCTCCTCGGTGTACTTCGGCTCGGGAAAGAGCTGCTTTCGTATTACGTCGGTGCGCAGCACAGTGGCGCGCAATCTGCGCGCAAGGTGCATGGCGATGGTGCTCTTTCCGGTGCCGGGTAAGCCTGTGATTAGCACCAGCATGGGGTAAAATACGCGCAGGTGTTATAAAAAGGCTTCCAGCGGTAACTATATATCTCCAGCTGCCCACTTCCTACTTCTGGTGCATGGTATGCGGATATACTTTGTGAGCAATGGCTTCGGCTACGGACATGTGAGCAGGGATGTGGAGCTTGCGAAAGCTTTGAGGGAGCGCGGGCATGAGGTTGTGTTCTCAACCTATGGCGATGGCTTGGCGTTTCTGCGCAACTACGACTTTGAGGTAATAGAGGTGGAGGAGTTCGGCGATGTCGCCTTTACCTCCACAGAGATTCAGGTCTTTAAGACGGTGCGGAACACGCTGCGCAGCGTTAAGCCCGGGATGCTCCTGGAGGCGAGGCGCATATTACGCGACGTTTCGCCGGATGTGATGCTCGTGGACGGCTATGTGCCTGCGATGGTATCAAAGATTCTTCGCTCCTGGCGCAATATGCGTATCTTCCTGATAACCAATGAAACCATACAGTGGAAGCAGCTTGAGGGCAACCTCAGCCTGCCCATAAAAAAGCTGGGTGAGTTTGCGGAGGCGGCGCTTGTGTACCTGGCCAATGAGATAATTGTGCCCGATTTTCCTCCCCCCTATGGTGTTTGCCTTGAAAATCTCGCCTTCTATGACCAGAAGTACAAGTTCCATTTCGTCGGGCCAATGCTGCCTGAGCTGGAGAGCAGGGGCGAGGAGAAGGTGGTGGTGAACTTCGGGGGCTCTGGTGTGAATCCAGACATTAGCGAGGCGCTCTCCAAAGCGGAGGAGGTTCTTGGTGAGAAATTTGTGGTGGCAAGGAATATGCCCCGAGAACGCTACATGGAGCATCTTGCGCAGGCTCGTGTGCTGGTGACCCACGGCGGGCATACCAGCATAATGGAGGCCCTCGCCTGCGCCAAACCCATCGTCGGCATACCCATTAAAAACTACCCCGAGCGGGAGGGAAATCTTCGAGGTGTGGAGAGGCTGGGCGTGGGCAGGATGCTCGATGCAGAGTGGGTGACCGGAGATAACCTTGCCACTGC
>NZ_JBPMGE010000051.1:0-6379 GCF_054014795.1 Candidatus Pyrohabitans sp.
CTGCCCCTTCGCGTTGGATACCTTCTTGGCATGACATCCTCCTCAGAAGAGTATTGAAGCCTGCGATTTATAACTTTGGTTTATCATCCATATCCATGCGAGCAACTTTTCTGATATATCTGCCTAATCTGCCTAACGTTTTATAACCTTTATGACATGTGGTTTAAAATATCGTATCAGCCTTACTGTGCAGAGCTTTGAACTCCTAAAAATTCTCTTTATAAACCTCCTTAGTGGGTTTTATAAATGCATAGGCGAGCACATCGCTGTCAAGTGTTAATCTCATCTGCTACACCAGATACCGCCTCTCTCTCATCCTTCTTATCTCTGCAGTGGGATCCAGGGGTTTCTCCAGTGCCCTTGATATCCTCTTCTTCAAGTCCTCGTAGTCTCTAAGCTCTGCCTCTGTTTCTGACCTCTTTGATTTAGATATGTATTTCAGAAGACCATGAATCTCCTTATCAAGAACGATCAGTCTTTTCTCAATCTCTCCAATATCCATCTTAATTCCCATTTATCAGTTTGAGGAATACTGAGATAAATATTTTTCAAAATACTGACAGAAATCGTATTATGAAGTAGACAAGCCTGATACCCGCAATCCATATGCCACACAAACTTAGCCTGTGATTGAACAGGATGACGGACTAGAAATACAACCTTAAACCAGAAGGAGATGGACCCGCCGGGATTTGAACCCGGGGCCTCTGCATTGCGAATGCAGCGCTCTTCCTCCTGAGCTACGGGCCCATGCAAGCTAAGCGAGTTTAATTAACAAAGGACAGGATTTTAAAGTTTGCCAAGGGTAGCTTAAAAGGTTGGGCTATGAAGGTGACGGTTATCATAGGAAAAGAGGCGCGGGAAGTGGAGGTGAGCCCCAATGCTACCGCAGGAGGGGTTCTCAAGGCGCTTGGTATAAACCGTGAGGAGGTTATCATAAAGCTGGGGGATGAGATAATCACAGAGGAGGAGAGGCTGAGCGAGGGCAGTGTAATAGAGGTTATAAGGGTGATTTCAGGTGGTTAGCTGCTCCCTGTGCGAAGAGCGCGCTATCTATGTGCGCAGGTACAGCGGTCAGCGCTTCTGCAGGCGCCACTTCACTGCATACTTCGAGAGGAAGGTGAGGCAGACGCTGCAGCGCTACCGAATGCTTGAGCGGGGCGAACGAATAGGCGTGGCTGTCTCGGGAGGCAAGGACAGCCTTTCAACCCTCAGCATCCTCAGCAGGCTTGCGGATAAGCTGGACCTGGAGCTTCATGGTATACTAATCGACGAGGGCATCGCCGAATACAGGGAAGCTACGGTGAAGCACGCGAGGCGCTTCTGCGATGAGCTTGGCGTGCCCCTCAACACCCTGTCCTTCAAGAAGTGCTTTGGCATAACCCTCGACGAGGCCGTGAAGCTGAGCCAGCGCAACGCGTGCACCTTCTGTGGTGTTTTCAGGAGGAAGCTTTTGAACGACGCTGCAAAGGAGCTCGAGTGCGACAGGCTTGCCACAGGACACAACCTCGACGACGAAACCCAGGCAATAGTCATGAACTACCTTCGCGGCGATCTGGAGCGCCTCCTTCGACTGGGCGTAAGCCTGGAAAGCGAACAGCTCGTGCCACGGATAAAGCCCCTGATGGAAATGCCGGAAAAGGAGGTGGCACTCTACGCCATGCTTGGCGATATTCCGGCCAGCTTTGAAGAGTGCCCCTATGCCCAGCAATCCTTCAGAACAGATGTGAGGGAGATGATCAACCGCATCGAGGAGAACAACCCCGGGATAAAGTTCTCCATCCTCCGCGGATATCAGAAACTCCTGCCTTTTTTGAAAAGCTACCGGGCGAAAGCCCTCCAAAGCTGCGCCACCTGCGGTGCACCCACCCCGGGAGAGCGCTGCAAGGCATGCCTGCTGCTTGAAGAACTCAGCCGATTAGCATAACGGTGAGGGCATCCCTCAATCCGGGGGCGAAGCCCAGCATAAAGAAGGCGAAGTACCAGAAGTTCCTGTTCTCCTTCTCTACCAGCGTATTTATCACGAAGAGTATTAAACCAAGGGCAACAAGCTTCGCCGGATAGAGCACATACGCTGTGCCCACAAGGTTGATCAACCAGTCCTCAAACACATGCTCCTCGAAGTATCCATAGTACTCCACGGCCACTATTGTAGCGCTGGCATCGAGCATGTGCCCGGCGAAGATTGCGAACACCCAGGGGTTAAGCTGGTTCAGAGACTTCAGCAGAAAATAGCTTGCGGCTGTGCTCACAACAAACAGGGCAAGTATCTCTCCTCCCGCAGATAGATAGGCCACATTCGCCAAAGTAACATAGGCAGGGTAGACGAGCAGGAGAGTCCCCACAGAAAGCATGGTCTTCTCATAGCTTATACCCCGGGAACGCTGAAGATGAAGCGCCAGCACGAGACTGGCTAGAGCGAGAAGAGCAGTGGTGAAGAAGATTCCGGGTGTAATGAGCCAGGCTGTACGCGGGAAAAGCTGTGCATCCACTAGACTGCGGGAAAACGAGGCAAAGGCGAGGAAAGGAAGGAGCGCCTTGAGAAAGCGCCAGTCCACCTTCACCTTCAGCTTTATCACAATCCTCTCCAGTGCGAGCAACCCAAATCCAAGCAGCAGTCCATAGGCCAGCGTGTTGTATACATTGTACCCTTCGCCGGTATAGATAGGCTCAACGAAGTATCGCTTAAAAAACTCCAAAACCATTAACCTCACCTACGTTCGTCTGAATTTTCTTGCCAGAGGGATGCCGAAGTGCTCGCCTGAGATGTGGAGCAAAGGTCTGGCATCCTCTACCTTTATCACCCGACCATAGTACTCATCCCTCACCTCTGCCAGAAGCACCTCACCGGCAATGAGCACATGGTCGCCAATCTCCTTTGCGTCGTAAAGTGAGCATTCCAGCCAGGCGTAAGCCTCCGCAATACGCGGCGGCTTAACCTTCTTGGAAGGTATTTCAGTAAGCCCCGCCTCCTTGATTTCGCTCACCTCGTAGGGAAAATCCCTCTCCAGAATATGCATCTTTTCGCCCATATCTTCGCTCACGAAGTTTATCACAAACTCCCTGGTCTCGCGAATATTGCGCCAGGTGTCGTGGGCGGGGTTACTGGCTATGGCGAATATAGGCGGTGAAAAGCTTATGGGCATGTTGAAGCTGAAAGGCGCGGCGTTGCTTATACCCCTGGGTGATGCGGTGCTCACAACCACACAGCATCTCGCATTCAGCTTGTAGAAATTATGTGGTGCTATCTCCATTTAAATCACCTCGAAAGAAACCTTTCAACCCTATCCATAGCCTCATTTATGTCCCTCAGCGAGGCTGCATATGCCATGCGCACATGCCCTTCACCACCCTCGCCGAAGACATTGCCGGGTACTACGGCTACGCGCTCCTGCGTAAGAAGCCTCTCAGCAAACTCCTCGCTGCTCATACCGGTGGAGACGATGGATGGAAAGACGTAGAAGGCCCCCTTAGGCTCAAAGCACTCCAGCCCAGCTTCGCGGAGGCGTTTCACTATTAACCTCCGCCTGCGGTTGTATTCCTGCTTCATCTCCTCCACGGCATTGTTGCCTCTGCGCAGGGCTTCGAGGGCAGCTTTCTGGCTCATTATGGGCGCGCAGAGCATTGCATACTGGTGAATCTTCATCATGGCTTCAATAACCTCCTCGCTGCCCATCGCGTATCCAATGCGCCAGCCAGTCATGGCGTAGCTCTTTGAAAACCCGTTTAGATAAACGCAGCGCTCCTGCACACCGTTAAGCGAGGCAAAGGGCACGTGCCTGCCCTCGTAGGTGAGCCTGTCGTAAATCTCATCGCTTATCACCACGAGGTCGTGCTCCACCACCACGTCGGCTATAGCTTCGAGGTCGCGTTTGCTCATCGTTGCGCCCGTGGGATTATTTGGATAGCCAAGCACGAGCAGCTTGCTTTTCCGGGTAATCCTCGCCTCAAGCTCCTCAGGTAAAAGCCTGAACTCATCCTCAGGGCGGGTGGGAACGCTCACCGGTGAGCCGCCCGCGAAGATAGTACAGGGTTTATAGGCGACGTAGCTGGGCTCAGGTATGAGCACCTCCTCACCCGGATTGACAAGGGCGCGTATCGCCAGGTCAAAGGCCTCGCTTACACCCACTGTAATTAGGACTTCCTTCTCAGGGCTGTACTCTATGCCGTATTCGCGCCTGGTTGCGCGCGCTATCTCCTCGCGAAGCTCTTCCAGACCATAGTTGGAGGTGTACATGGTGTAGCCCCTCTCGAGGCTGTATATGCACGCCTCGCGTATGTGCCAGGGCGTAATAAAGTCAGGCTCCCCCACGCCGAGGGAGATGACATCCTCTACGTTAAGCACCAGCTCAAAGAACTTCCTTATGCCCGAGGGGGGCACCTCGGCTACCCGCCTTGCTATCTTATTGTGCATCATCGCTACGGACTCACAGCTAAGCGTCGAAGCTCTTCACCATCGTAGAGCATGTCACCATCTTCTTTGTACTTCTTTAATAAAAAGTGCGTCGTCGTGCTGGTAACCTGCGGAAGGGGCGCCAGCTTCTCTGCCACAAAGGCGGCAACTTCCTTCATCGTGTTGCCCTCTACCAGCACAGAGAGGTCGTACATCCCAGAGACCAGATAGAGGTTCTTTACCTCTGGAAAGCGCATTATCCTCTCGGCGATGGCGTCATAACCATGCTCTCTCTCGGGGGTTATCTTCACGTCTATGAGCGCAGCCACCTTCTCCCTGCCAAGTTTCTCCCAGTTTATCACAGTCTTGTACTTGCGTATTACGCCACTCTTCTCCAGCTCCGCTATTGTCCCCTTAACCTCTTCCTCGTCCAGTGCAACTGCTCTGGCAATCTCGGCGATGCTGAGCCTGGCATCAGTCTCTAGAAGCTTGAGAATCTCCTCTTTTTTGTCCATGGGTATCACCTGTTAGCCTTCTTATTCTTACAGGGCAGGGTTTATAAATGTTATAGTTAATCTGCGGGTATCATACAGGTGGTTAGGTGGAAGCCAAAGCTGCGCGCAGGATAATTGCAAGGCTGCTGGAAGCAAAGCCCTCGAGAGGCGAGGTTCAGCGCATCAAGGCACAGGTGGCGAGAGAGCTTAAGCTAAGCAGACTGCCCTCCAATGCCGAAATTCTGGGTTATGCGAGCGAAGCAGAGAGGGAAGTTCTGCTTCCGCTGCTTAAGCGTAAGCCTGTACGCACCCTCTCAGGCATTGCCGTGGTCGCTGTTATGAGTAAGCCGGCACCCTGCCCCGGGGAGTGCATCTACTGCCCCCGCGGTGAGGATGCGCCCCAGAGCTACACCGGCTATGAGCCCGCTGCCCTGCGAGCAAGGGCGTGCAACTACGACGCCTTTACACAGGTTTACTCCCGTCTTGAGCAGCTCTCGGCGATAGGGCACAGCGTGGCAAAGGTGGAGCTGATTGTGATGGGGGGCACCTTCCCGGCGCTGCCCCGGGAGTATCAGCACGAGTTTGTTAAAGACTGCATCGACGCCATGAACAGCTTTCCCAACGCGAGGATACGCAGCGCCAGCTTTGAGGAGGCGGCGCGCCGAAACGAGACCGCGAGGGTGAGGAACGTGGGGATAACCTTCGAGACGCGCCCGGATTACTGCACTCAGGAGCATGTAGACGAGATGCTCAACCTAGGCGTAACGCGGGTTGAGCTGGGCGTGCAGACACTCAGCGACGAAGTTTACCGGAAGGTGAGGAGGGGGCACAGTGTTGGCGATGTGATTGAAGCCACGCGGGTGCTCAAAGACGCTGGGATTAAGGTGGGGTACCACATGATGCCTGGCTTGTTTTCAAGCTTCGAGGAAGACCTGGAGATGTTCCGCGAGCTCTTCTCCAACCCCAGCTATCGCCCTGATACGCTGAAGATATACCCCACGCTCGTCGTCGCGGGCACGGAGCTCCACGATATGTGGAGGCGGGGCGAGTTTCGCCCCTACAGCGACGAGGAGGCGGCACAGCTCATCGCCGAGGTGAAGCGCCTGCTGCCGCACTGGGTGCGCACCATGCGGATTCAGCGCGATATACCGGCGCAGTTAATCGTCGCCGGAGTTAGGCATGGGAACCTCGCCGAGATGGTGCAGCTCAAGCTAGAGGAGATGGGAGCGCGCTGCGAATGCATACGCTGCCGCGATGCCGGGCACCTGGCGTATAAAGCTGGAGTGGAGATAAGGGAGGAGAACCTCTCGCTGGAGGTGGAGAGTTACGATGCCTCTCTGGGCGAGGAGCACTTCCTGAGCATCGTGGATAAGGAAAGCGATGCCCTCGTTGCCTACCTGAGGCTGCGCTTCCCCTCCGAGCTAGCACACCGCAGCGAGGTGAGAGGCTCGGCGATAGTGCGCGAGCTCCGCGTGCTTGGCGAGGCTCTCCC
>NZ_JBPMGE010000052.1:0-34650 GCF_054014795.1 Candidatus Pyrohabitans sp.
GAGATTGACACCTGCAACCATACAATCTTTCTATAAACATTCTGATTAAGTTTCTTTCCTCCTATACACAGTAAGTTACAAAAGTAACCCAGGAGTTTGTGGACAACAGGAGTGGACAGCAGAGAAGCTGCTAACCCTCTGGTTTTATTTTTGTCGATAAGGATATTGTGACGGTTTTCTGTTTATTTCCCTCTCCGCCTAAATTAAATATTCCCTATATTCAGTCCGCCAGAACCACCTACAGTAACAGAGCCGCTAATCTCTATGGTCACCTCGCTTTCAGTCTCAATTATTCTTTGTCTATTATTTATATTTTCATCCTCAGCCTGTGGTACCCCTCCCGCTGTGAAAACAAATAAATACCCCACGCGTAAGGAATAAACATGCTTGCCTACGCCACGCGCAGCGTGCTCGGAGTTTTCCTCTTCTCTCTGGAGGGAAAGCTCCTTGCCTTTGAACCCTTCGGAGGAGATGCCGCAGAAAAGATTTCTTCTCAGGAGCTTGTTGAAGAGGAGAAGAGGCTGAGGGAGAGATTCCCGGAGGCGGAGATAACCTTTGAGCCGGTTGATGAATTTCCAACCCCTGGCGGTGAATTCCTGAGGTCAAACCTGGATGTGGTGCTGGAGCAGATAGGGGTGAGTAGAAGCGAGTACCACTCGCGCCTGCGCAGCATCTCCTTTGAGCTTGTCAAAGCAAAACTCAAGCGCTCCCTGGAAAAGAGGGACCTGCTGATAAAGCAGACGGTGCTTGCCCTTGAGGAGCTGGAGGAGGCACTGAATGTGCTCTCCGGAAGACTTAAAGAGTGGTATCTCATCCACTTCCCGGAGATTGAGAGCATAGAAGCCGAGAAGCTTGTGGAGCTTGTTCACCTCCACGGCGGAAGAGGCTCACTTCCCGGCTATGCTGAGGCTGCACAGCGCTCCGCAGGGGCTGAGCTGACGGAGGAGGACATTGAAATGCTCCGCACCTTTGCAGGTGAGATTCACGGGCTCTACGAACTGAGGGATAAGCTTCAGAGCTACCTCACCGAGCTGATGGAGACCCTCGCTCCAAATGTGAGCCACCTGGTGGGGGCGAGGGTTGGTGCCAAGCTCATAGCCCTGGCAGGCGGCGTGAGAAAGCTCGCTGGCATGCCGGGAAGCAGGATTCAGGTGCTGGGTGCAGAGAAGGCCCTCTTCCGGCATCTTCGCAGGCGGGGCAGGCCGCCAAAACACGGGATAATATTTCAGTACCCCGCGATTAAGGCAGCACCCAAATGGCAGCGGGGAAAAATTGCGAGAAGCCTCGCCGCCAAACTCGCCATAGCTGCACGCCTCGACGCCTATGGCGGGGAGTTTGCGGCGGAAGAGCTGAAGCAGAAGTTTGAAGCACGGGTTGAGGAGATAAAGCGGAGGCATCCCTCGCCACCGCGGCGAAGGAGGCGGTGAAGATTCAGGAAGTATTCGAAGGCATCTACAGGATCGACGGGGAGATAGCAACTCTCAACCTGACACCAGGAAAGCGGGTTTACAGGGAGAAGCTGGTGAGGCTGGAGGGAAGAGAATACCGCATCTGGAACCCCCACAGGAGCAAGCTCGCAGCGGCTATTCACCTGGGGCTGAGAGAGCTTCCGCTGGGCTCTACATCAAAGGTGCTCTACCTAGGTGCTGCTCAGGGCACCACCGCCTCGCATGTGAGCGACATCTCGCCCAGAGGTGTGGTTTACTGCGTTGAGCTTTCGCCTCGAGCGATGCAGTCGCTTCTCGCTCTCGCAGAAACGAGGGAGAACATGATCCCCCTGCTGGCAGACGCCAGCAGGCCGGTGGACTACTGCTGTCTGCTCGAAAAGGTGGATGTGGTGTACCAGGACATCGCCCAGGCAAATCAGACAGAGATACTCCTGAAAAATATCCACGCCTATCTGAAGGACGGGGGTTACTTTATACTTGCTATAAAGGCCAGGAGCATCGACATGACCGCGAAGCCCCGGGATGTGTTCAGAAGAGAGATAAAAAAACTTGAAGAGGCAGGGCTGAAGATAATCCAGAAGCTCAGGCTGGAGCCCTACGAGAAGGACCACCTCCTGGTCACGGGTAGATTCAGCGCCGACGTTCCGCGTACACAGGGCAGGTGACGCACTCCATGGGCGGGGCGTGTTTATCCTCTATCTTCTCGGGACACTCAGGATAGCTTCCAGTGCAGTTGGGGTACTTCCTGCGTATCTTCTCCCATGCAACCTCTGCCTCAGACTTCCTCTTGGGCATCTTTTTCTGCTGCTTTCTCGCCATTATTACACCAGGGAATTGTTTGATGTGCGAGGGGTATATAATACTTTTGGGGTATCATGATGTAAAGGGGGAACCCCAAAGTTAAAAGCACGGTTCATACCCGATACCTGCAAACCTCAAGATCTGCACCAATCCCAGTGGAAAGAGAGATTTTAGTTCCCTTTCACCAACTCCAAGTTCTTCTCTGATATCTCCTGTTGTCGGGGCGACCATGTAATTTTCAAAAAAATCTCTCACATAAGTTATAATCTGCATATGCCTCTCGCTCAGGTCAATCCCTTCTCTCTCAGCCAGCACAACAGCCGTTGCCTCATTCCAGTCTTTAAGATATTCCACTTTCACACCTCCATATGGGTGGGAGGGGCATCCCACTGGCCCTCCTGTTGCAAATCTCATCCCAGCTTCTTCTTTTCTTTATGATAGCCCTGTTGTGAATGGCTGTGACATCAACCTCCTGGTTGATATTCACGTATCGCGAAATCCTTGAATCCCTGAGAAGCTGGGCTCCTCTATCAGAGCGGAGAACAAGCGTCGACCAGCCTTCCTTTGTTCCTGCAGAGCCGATAGAAATGTCAGCAAGCTCAGAGGAATAATCCATGCAGATTTTGCAGCTCTCAAGCAGGGCATCTTTCAAGCGAGACAGTGGTATTCTGGTTCTTCTGTTCACAGTGAGGGATTTCTTAATCTCCATTCTCTTTATCCTTGCTGCATCAACTCCCACTGTGTCCATCATCCTGTCGTAGTGAAACACACCTTCGCAGAAAAGGCCGATTGTATATATCTTTAAATCAGAGATAGGTGAGAACCCGCAGTTATATAAGATGCCATACTCGACGTTCCTCACCGCCTGAATCTGGCAGGGCGTGCCCACTATCGCCAGCTTTCTTATTCTATTATGACCCTTGGCTCTATCTCTTACTGCTCTGCCTAAAAGGGAAACAACTGGTGCAGGGGTGTAGGTCGAACCGCAGGTGTTCAGCAACAATTTCACCGACTTTACAAGCCCTGGCACTGGACGCCAGCATTTATCCCTGTCCATTACGATAGCCGCATCTATGGCTTTATGTTTAAGGGCTCCGTAGAGGATTGATGTCACCGCTCCACCGTCCTGAGCCCTCTCTGATATCTCTACTATCTTCGTTTTGGCTGCCCTTATGCCCTGATATATCCCGAGGGCTCTGTCTTCTCCTGTCCTGTCGAAGATATGCCCCTCGCTAACCAGACTAACCATCGGGCAGTGGCTGTAGCACAGGCAGCCGTTATCAGACTCACAAGGTATTACACATATCCCACCAAGCCTGGGCGCGTCTGTTAAAATTATCCTGTCGCAGAAGGCGGTACACGCACCGCATAGATGGCAGTAGCCTGCCTCTATGACTTCCCTTCTGAGAATGTCAAATTTGGTCCGCTTTTCAGTGCTGGCTTTTAACTGCGACGCTCTCATCAGAACCACCTGCAAAATCTCTAAAGTGTTCCAGGCCCATCCTCTCTATGGTATCTCCTATCCTCTCCCCTTTCACGGCGTACCTCTCAAAGTACTCCAGGGTCTTCTCCAGTATCGCCAGCACCTTCTCCTCTGAATTAAGCTCAACAACTTCCGGGGCAATCCTCGGATTTCGTCCTCCTTTCCCGCCAATCAATACATGGTATCTCTCTTTCCCTGTGCCGACTACCCCGAAGTCGTTGATATATGGATGGGTGCAGGCCTTCGTGCATGCGGAGATGGAGATTTTGAACTTAGAGGGGGTACTTTTACCCATATAATTCCTCACCATTCTCTCGTAAAGGCGGCCTATCTCTGCCCTTGCCAAGGAGCATCTTTCGTCCCCCGCACATCTGAGCACTGTCCTCACGTTCCTGCCGCAGGAGCCCCCTTTCAGTCCCACTGACATCAGCTCTTCCAGCACTGCTTTAGCCCTCTTATAACTAACCCAGGGAATCTGAATGTTCTTCCTTATAGTGACATCAACATAGCCCCTGCCTTCCATGGCTGCGATTTTGGCTATTTTTCGCATCTGTTTTGAGGTTAATTTCCCGCCTGTAGGCAACCTGAGGGTGACATAATCCAGCTGCCTCTGAGCAAGTATGCCCATCCCGCCTCTCAGCTTAGTCATCTTTAATCCTCCTCAGAAACTCCTTAAAAGGTTCTATTCCTGTTCTATCCAGCAGCTCTGAAAACCTCTCCCTCCCTACCCCTAACTTTCCGTAGTACTGCAAGGTAAGGACAAGGACTTCCAGGACCTCTTCCTCCGAGGACATGGATATCAACTTCTCTGCCAACCTCGGCTCAGGACCGCCACGGCCCCCGAGTAGCACAGTAAACCCTGTTTCCTCCTCTTCAATCGCACCAGTTGGGCAGTTTTTGATGCACCAGGCGCACTCTATGCATCTTTCGAAATCTATGAATATGGGCTGCTTATCATCCACCTGCTGCCTCTCAAGGGTTATGGCATTGCCCCGGCATATCCTCGCGCATTGCCCGCAACCTATGCACCTCTCAGGACTCAACTTTGGCCTGCTCTGTGCAACTACTGCAAAGTCGCTCAAAAAGGGGAGGGTGCAGTAGTTTGGGCATCCAGTGACAGTTATCCTGAACTTGTTGGGAAGAGAGAAATCAAGTTTACGAATAACATCCTGAATACTTCTGTAAGCGTCCTCAACATCTGCCACCTCAAAGGGACAGCGTCCATGAGCAGAGCAGGACATAATACCTGTATCGCCGCTTTCAGAGCCCACCTCTATTGGCGTCATCACCGCAATTTTCCGGATAACCTTTTCCACTCTGCTCTCCTCAATCCATGGAAGCTCAACGTTCTTGCGCATTGTAAGAAGAACATAGCCACGGGCTTCATCCTCCGCAAGCTCAGCCAGAAGCTCGAGCTGCTCAGATGTAATTTTCCCTCCGGTCTGCAAGCGGAGGGTCACAAATTCCTTCTGTTGTTGATTGATTACCTGAATTTTCATGAACAATCACACTCCTCTATTATCCACGAAAAAATCTCCACCAGCCCCCCAAATCCCTCCGGGACGGAAGACTGAATACTGGAGTTAGAAAACTAGAAAAACAAATGCAAAACTTTCAATCAACAACAAGAAGGAGAGACAAGGCTAATTAATTCACTTCCATCCCCTATTGAAAAACTCTGTCTCTCCATTTCGACTCCTCCATTCTTTGAAGTCATTAAATTCTAAAATTTAACTACTATATAAACTTTATCGTATTATGAGAAGATCGCTGAATGCAACTGTTTTTTGAAGCGATTACGTCAAACTCCTTCTCTTTCAGTTTATGGTAGATGTGCTCAGCCAGCGGCTTGAGGTTAAGCACATCCGCACGGTTGTACTCAACCAGCGTATCAAGCGCCTCTCTTTCGCTGTACCTCTCCCACCTCCTCCACAGCCTCACCGCCTCCAGGCCGTCTATTCCCTCAATCTCCTCCTCTCTCTCCAGCCCCAGCGCCCTCTCAATCCCCTTGAGCCCACCCCTGAGCCCCAGCCTCCTGGAGGCAAAGCACAGGTCCAGATGGGGCTTCTCCAGTCCTACGCCTGGAAAGCAAGCTTTGAGGAAGGGGACATCAAATACAGAACCATAGAAGGTGACCAGCAGGGAATACCTCCCAAGCTCCCTGTCGAGCGCCTCCGGTTCCAGATTTACCCCTCTTATAAAGGGTTTATATTCCCTGCCGTTGTAAAGCCCAACCAGTGTAACCTGGCTTGTATCCGGACTTAGACCTGTGGTCTCTATGTCCAGGAAGCAGACACCTTCTTTGAACTCCGGGTAGAGACGCCAGTGCTCCCTCCTGGGCAGGCGGTGGGCAAAGAAATGGGGAAGGCAGAGCTCCAAGTTAAGCCTGGCCTCCTCAATCTCCCTGTCCAGTAGGGGCTTTCTCCTATCTGATATGCCGCATATTCTCTCCCTCTCCAGAAAATCGTCCCAGCTCAGGATGCCCCTCTCCCAGAGCCGCCTCTCCCGGGCGGTGCCAACACCGGTAAGGAACAGGAAGCTGTGGCGTATCATCTCCTCCCTCCTTCATTAGACCACTGGAAAAATCTACTCATTTATCGACCTCTCAATGAACTCCACCAGCCGCTTGAATGCTGAACCGCTGCCTGAGCTTACAATCTCAACCTCATCGCCGCCTCTGGCTCCCAGCCCCAGCTCAACAGCGCGCTTTATCTGCCTCTGCTCCCACACCCTCTTTGCCACGCGCTCCCACTCCTTGAAGCTCTTTACTATACCCAGCCCGGCTGCATCTATTGCTATGCGGTCTCCGCTTGCAAGAATTATGTTGGTTTCTTTAACACTTCCATCTGTGGGCCCGCCCGCCACCATGCTTCGCGTGCCGTCCATTATTATTAAATCTGGCGCTACCGCAAGGTTGATCTCTGCTATCATCTCCTCCATGTAATCAGAGGTGTGCAGTTTGCGCCTGTCGACGCCGGGAATTATACCAACGAAGTTTTTAAGGCTCATTGAGTAGGTTGCGTACTTGTGGGTCTTAACCACAGGCAGCGAAATCAGCACCTCTGCCTCGTACACCCGGCGTGGGATTGAAAAGCTCTTCAGGTAACTAGCCTTGGGAGGCGCCACAGGCAACCATTCCTCCTCCTCGAAGAAGGCGAGCTCTGCACCCGCCTCAAGCGCTGCGCCCGCTATACCCGTCTTCTCCATGCTCCGCCTTGTGGGCAGCCAGTAAATACCGCTCATATCACCCACAACAACCCTTCGAGCGCCCGCCTCGTAGAGAAGTTCAACAGTGGCCCGCACCACCTCCGGGTTGGTGGTCGCAGGATGGGGGTCGTCGCTGTTCACATTGGGCTTCACAAGCACCTCCTTCCCCTTCAACTTGAGCTTCTCAAAGCCGCCGATTAGCTGCACAGCGCCCTCAACCGCCTCCCTGATGCCCTCTGCCCTCACCACAGATACAGTTGCTCTACCGTGCTGTGTGAAAACATTGCTTCTAGACCTGGTTTCAACCACACCTCCACTCTCCTGTGGTGCAAATAGGAAGTGGCGCAGGGGCAGGAGATACCTGTAAGCCAGCGCTGAACCCAGCAGAGCTGCAAGAGAAATCAGTGCCCTTCTTTTCATCATTCGCCACTTTGTAGGTAATAGGATATTAAGCTTTTTAGCCTCACTCAGACAAGCAGCCTGAGATACTCCCTGAAGAGCGCGGGGTAGAGGCGCGGGTTGAAGAGGATATTGGTTATAAAATAGCACTCGTGGGTGCAGTGGCAGGCTTCGCTCTCAATCTCCTCCACCACACGCTTCGCCTCCCGGGAGGAGAGGAGTCTCTCCATGCTGTAGCCGTACTCGCGGAGGTTTCCCATCCTCCTGTTAAGAAGTTCGCAGGGGTAAACATCGCCCCTCTCGGTTACCACAAGGTTGAGTACGCCGGCGTAGCAGGGAATAAGCCTTCGCCCCTCTACGGCGGTGCGGTAAATCAGCCTGCGCTGGAGGATGTCCTGCGCCGCCTTAAGTCTTGCGCCTGGGAAGCGGTACACCTTTGCCTTACCGGAGCGCAGCTCCCTCTCCATTCTTTCAATCAGCTCCCTGTAGCGCTCCATGTCCACACGCTTCATCTCCTCATCCACATCCCCGCGAATAAGCGAGAGGGTGTGGGTCTTAATATTCTCCATGCGGGAGACATACTCAAACACCTCCTCCACCCTATCCTGGTTCGCTGAGCAGAATACTGTGTTTATGCCCAGCTCGAAGTTGGGATACCTCTCGAGCAGAGGTGAGAGCCTCTCATAGGTCTCCAGCACCTTTGAAAAGTTGCCCTTAACGCCGCGAAGAGCATCATGGCCCTCGCCTATGCCGTCCATGCTCAGCTTGACGGTTACTGTGCTCCTCCTGCAGTGCTTCAGAATCTCCTCCGTCTTCTCGGCGATGCGCTCAGGGAGAAGCCCATTTGTGGGCAGGAGCATAATAACAGGCTTTGTGTGCGTATAGAAAATCTTCGCAATCTCTGCGATATCCTCACGGAGGAAAACCTCACCGCCAGAGAACGCCAGCCACAGGAGCTCAGGCATGCTGGAAGCGAAGCGCTCAATCTCTTCAAGGGAAAGCTCTTCCTCCTGCGCCTCCCTTCTATCCTCGCTGAGATAGAAACAGAAGGCACAGCGGGAGTTGCAGCGCTTTGTAACAAAGAAGGTCAGCTGCACAGGTTTATCCTTTATGAGTACCTGCCTCATGTGGCGCAGCGGCGAGTACCTCATCTCACAACCCCCAGCTTCACTTTGGTTATGTAGAGCCCCGCACCCAGAGCGGCGCCTGCGGCTACTGCAATCGGATACAGCAGCACAAAGTAGGCTGTTGCTGCGATGGCAAAGCCTAGGCCTTTCGCATTGTAGAAGCTCCTTATAAGATTGCGGCTTATGTACAGATTGAAGAGCTGGGGAAGAAGGGCGAGGGCGAGAGGAGTGCCGAATAAAGCCCAGCTTAAGAGCATTGCAAGAGTGGCGAAGAACATGGCCACATTCACCTTAAGCTCCGCCGAAGCTGCACCTGAGTCCGCGAATATATCGCGGTTGCGCAGAGAGTAGAGGGTCCAGTACATGCTCTTTCTCGCGGCGTTTTTCAGAGATTTAAAAAGGTTGAAGTTAAAGATGTGCCCTACCTCTATCCCGGGGTCTACCCTCAGCGCATAGCCAGACCTCTTGAGCCTGTGGCTGAACTCCACATCCTCAACGCTGGTTGTGTGGCCCATTAAGCTGTTCCTGATGAAACCGCCCGATTGCCTGAAAAGCCGGGCGTCTATGGCAAGGCAGTGCGTAGCCAGGTAGTCCGCCTCCTCATGCTTGGTCTCACAGTAGTTGACATATACCGATTGAAAGATGCTGAAAAACCCCTGGGAGAAGGGGGGTATCTTGGTATACGTGCCGCCGATGACGTGCGCTCCATTGCTCATCGCCCTGTTCACAAGCTTCAGGGTATCTCTCGCGAGCACACAGTCGGCATCTATAAAAAGAAGAACCTCACCCTTGCTCTTCTCCGCACCCAGATTGCGAGCCACAGAGGGACCGAGCTGCCTCTCAAGCTTAATCAACCTGCAGGGATAGCGTTTTATGATCTCAACTGAAGCGTCGGTGGACGCGTCGTCCACGATGATTACCTCGAAATTTGAATAGTCAGAGGCGAAAACACTCCGCAGGCATGCATCCAGCGTGGCCGAGCCGTTTCTGTTGGGTATTACCACAGAGATGAACTTCTCCTTCATTCAGTTAAAAGCCAGAGGTTAACCTGCCCTCGCCATATTTGTAGGATGTTATCTATATTATATAGGACAATTCGTGAGAGAGGTTCTGAATTGCGCGCAGAAGAGCTTAAGAGTGAGCTGCTCAGCTACAGGGGCATAACCATAGCTGCTCTGGTAATAACCCTCCTCCTCTTTCACTTCAGAGGCTACGACGACAACCGCACCACAAGCTGGCGCTGGGTTTTTGCGAGCGGCGATGTCAGTTTTATACTGCTGCTCTGGGCCTTCGCCGCAGGCGCCGCCTATACCTTCTCAAAGGTAGAGATTAAAGAGCGCCACGAGGAGAAGGCGCTTTTCGCCCTCGCCTTAATCTCAGGCACCCTTTTTCTCCGCATGCCCGAGATTATGATAGATACCGCTCGCTACTTCACCTATGCCAAGTACGCCGAGCTTTACGGAATGGGCTACTTTGTGAAGGAGTGGGGGTATGCTATAAAGCCCTGGACAGACCTGCCCCTGGTGCCCCTCATCTACGGCACAATCTTCCGCTTTCTGGGCGAGTCAAGGCTCTACATTCAGGTATTCAACCTGCTCCTCTTCGCAGGAAGTGTGCTCCTGACCAGAAGGATAGGAGATGTGCTCTTTGGCAGAGGCGCCGGCTTCTATGCAGGCCTTGCGCTGCTCGCCTTCCCCTACCTTCTCATTCAGGTGCCCCAGATGATGGTGGACGTCGCCACCATGTTCTTCTTAACCCTCGCGGTTTACTCAACCATAAATGCGCTGGAGAAGGGCACCCCCAAAGCCATTACCCTTGCCTCTTTCTCAATCCTCCTGGCTTTTATATCCAAATACTCCACCTGGACAATGCTCTCTGTGCTTGCGGTGATTTTTGCTGTATATCTCAGGAAGAACATGGCGAGAACGCTCAGAACCTCGGCAATCATCGCAGGGCTTGCATCAGTGCTGATTGCGGTGGTGATGCTGCCAAAGCTTCCAGTATTCCTGTCGCAGATTGAGCTACTGAGGAGCTACCAGGGGCCAGGGTTGAAGAGGTGGGGGGAGAGCTACATCTCCACCTTCTTCTTCCAGGTTAATCCCCTGATAACCCTCGCTGCTCTCTATGCCCTGTACATGGCTGTAAAGGAAAGGCGCGCCGAAGCGGCGATACCCCTGTGGCCCTTCCTTCTGCTCCTCCTCATGGATGTTAAGAGGATACGCTACACATTACCTCTCTTCCCGATGCTTGCCCTGCTTGCGGGTTATGCCATAAGCAGGATAAGGTACAGCGAGGCGAGGAGATTTATCGCCGGATATGCGGTCGCATTTACTATTCTCCTTGCCCTGTTCGCCTACCTGCCCTTCATCGAATCCCTGAGTGTGGTGAATCTGCGTGAGACTGGAGAGTTTCTCGACACCCTCAGCGCAGAAGAGGTGGAGGTGCATGCATGGATTCCACCAAATGCCGGGTACAACCCCAGCGTCGCCGTTGCCATGCTCGACCTGTTTACACATAAGAGGATAATCTACAATCCAGGTGCCTTTCCCCGCCCAGAAGAGGAAAAACTGCTGCGCTCGCCGGTACGCTTTACCTGGGAGTATGAGGTTCCCCCCTACTACAGGCGCAATTCTTCCGGTGAGGTGGTGGTCATAATTCAGAGGCAGCACGAGGGCATGCCGGAGCACCTTAAGCAGAGGGTCTCTGGCTTAACCCTCATTGAAAGCTTCAACACCACAATAGAGGGACTCTTCCGCTTCCGCACACTAATAGATGTATACACTGAGAAAAAAATAGAGGGAGGTTAAATCCTCCTGTTCAGCTCCTCAAGGAGCTTCTCGAGGTCCAGACCGCGCTGCCTTGCAACCTGCTCAAGACTGCGCTTCATTGTGGTAAAGTCGCACTCGCAGATATTTTGCTCAAGCAGATAATCCACAGCTTCAGGGTACTCCCTGAAAATCTGTCCGATTTTCATATCCGGTGTTATCTTGGCCATAGCTACCTCGCCACAAGGACGCTGCAGGGTGAGAGCTCAACCACCTCCCGGCCTACGCTGCCCATAATCAGGCTCTTGCGCTTTGAGTGCGGCCCCAGAACAATGATGTCAACGCCTTCCTCCTTAGCTGTCTTTATTATTTCCTCTGCAGGATTGCCCAACTTCACAATCTCCTTTGTCACGAGGGCACCACCAAGGCGGGAACCAGCCTTGAGTATCTTCTTTCCGCTCTCGATAAGGAGGTCTGTAACTTCCTTCCCCTCTCGTTTTAGACTTTCAAGAACCTCCGTAAATTCAGTCCCCAGGAATTGTGGGTCATAAAGGTCCCCCAGTCGAGCAACATTTACAAGATAAAGCTCTGCTCCAAATTTTTCAGCCAGCTTAACCCCCATTTTCAATGCTTTTACCGAGCTATCGCTCCCGTCAAAGGCTACAAGTACCTTTTCCATAGATTACACCTCTTCTAATTTAAAAAAGAAGTAGGGCGGAGATCCCCCTACCTCAATACCCCATACCGTATCCTCCACCATAGCCAGCTGCCTCTTCACCGTAGCCAGCTCCGTAGCCTGCTGCCTCTTCACCGTAGCCGGCTCCCTCAGGGGGCTGTGCCTCTGTTTCCGCTCCCTTTGGCTTTACGATAAGCTTGCCTTCCATGCCATTGCCCTTATGCTCCGGACAATAGAAAGTGTACTCACCTGCCTTCTCTGCCACAAATTCCACTGTAACAGATGCACCTGGCTGTATTCCCGTTTGAGCAGTTTCTTCACCGTAGCCAGCTCCATAGCCTGCTCCGTAGCCAGCTGCCTCTTCACCGTAACCAGCTCCGTAGCCTGCAGATTCACCGTATCCTCCGGCGACTGCACCAGCCTCTGTCTTTGCTGCAGATATCCCTAGCTCATCGATAACAAAATTGTGGCTCTGCGAACCAACATTTTTGATAGTTATCCGAACCACGTCTCCCTCAGTGACAGTTATGCTTGCTGGCTCAAATTTGAACTCTGAGGCTTTGATTGTGAATTCCTTAGCCCCAGCAGCGCCACCTGCAGGCTTTGCAACCTCAGGTGCTTCTCCCAAACCCACAGGCACACCGGGAGAGAAGCTGTAACCAACTACGAAACTCAGCGCCATTGCGGTGACTATCGCAAGCACCGCTATATCGTCACGCATTGTGATCTCCTCACGCCTTCTTTATCCTGTAAACAAATGTTCCACCGTTGGAACGCCTCTCTATGATCTCATGTCCTTCCTTGTTGCAAAGCGCTGTGATGCTCTCCTCCGAGGACGGATTGTCGAAGAGCACCTCAAGAATATCACCGCTCTTCAGCTTCTGCAACATCTTCATCGTGTACAGCTGAGGATGGGGACATACGTAGCCCTTAACATCCAGCTGGTACAGTCCTTCGTCCAGTTTTTTGGCTTTCACTTTCTGCACCTCCTTATATGTTCATTCTATCTCAATATCAAAATCTTCTCCTTTAAGTGAACGCTCAGTCCACCAGTTGAGGAACTTCACACTTGCAAGAGCACCGCCGCCCATGCCAAGGAAGAAGAGCCAGCCTCCCGGGTCGCCACCAGCAACGCGGATATAGAAGGCACCTATGTTGCAGCCCAGCGCTACACGCGCGCCGATACCCATAAGTGTACCACCAAGGATGGCCCATACCGCAAGCTCTCTTGTTGGAGCCTTGAACTTGAACTCCTTGTTGAGCAGGGCTATTGCCGCAGCACCCAGGACTATTCCTACGGACATGAGCAGGGCAGGGTTGTGCCATGGCTCTGGTATGCCATTCATCATACCGAAGTATATGTTGTCCTTCATGTTAAATCCGAACTTCTCCAGCACCCAGGCACCAACCTGCGCTTCCTGCGTGGTTATGTACCAGTAGCCGGGATCGAAGACTGTGCCTCTCCTTGAAACCTCATCAACGAAGCCGAGCTTTACCAGCGCCTGGCCGAAGTTCTCTATTCCAAATTTGTCCCTGAGGCTCTGCATTGCCATGACGTGAACACCTGCGATTATACCGATAAGTACACCTGCCAGTGTTGTCCTCTTGGAAGCGGTTATCATCTGCCAGAAGCCGTAGAGCTCATCCTTGAAGGTCAGCTTCACATTTCCGCCGTTTGCAGGCATGGCAGCGGCCTTCTTCTCGATTATGCGCCTGACAATGCCCTTCCTGGCAACAAACCAGTACGCAAAGCTGAGGAATATCAGTGTTGGTATTATGGTGTTGATAATCGAATCGGCTATAAAGTATTCTCCAAGACTGGTACCCTTACCAAAGAATTTATCTGCCAGTGTAAACTTTGGCTGCGGGAATATGTAAGCCTTGAGAATCTTGTCGAACCAGCCCTGTGCATCCACAAATATCGCTTGGGAGAAGGATATCGCAACCAGGGCGAGCATCGATGTACCGTTACCCTCACCGGATTTGTACAGCGTGCCAGAGGCACAGCCACCAGCAATAACCATGCCCAGACCGAATATGAGGCCACCAATGAGTTCATGTATACCGAGAGGTCCTGGATGGAATGTGCTAAGCTGGTTTGCCGCAAGCACCGCCATAATGACACTGAATACACCCATGGCAACCATTATGCCCACGAACATCCTTGTTACACCGATCGCAAATAGGTCACGCCACGCTGATGCGAAGCAGAACCTGCCCCACTGCAACAGTATGCCATAGGCGAAGCCGAACCAAGCGTAGGCTATTATGTACATGTAAATCGGGTTCACACTATAGTACCACAGGCTTATTATCAACATTATACCCACTACAGAAAAAGCCCAGAATTTCCTTTTTCTATCGGCATCATCCGCCATATTCATCCTTTCCTCCTTAAGCTTGTAAGCATCACGGGTTATGTGACACATACCCATATTTATATTTTTCGAAAGTGATTTCCACATGCTCGAAATTTGGTTCCCACCACTTTCGTAAAACTCAAAAATTGTGATTACTCTGTATATAGTAGTATAAAAGGGAAAATATTTAAACATCTGGATAAATAAGATGTCCGGCCTGTTGGAAGTGTTTTAGAGCAGAGATAGTTAAGAGGGAGAGGGAGGGTTCTGTCACCAAGTTCTGGATAATTAAAAAGTAAAACTATCTCTCATTTACACAACTTATAGGCATTTTTGTTTTTCTGTCTATAAAATATGCAGGTATTGAAATACATCCTTGCCCATCGCCTATCAATTTATTTGAATGAAAAATATCACCCTATAACTTTTAAGATACAATATTTACAGATAAATCTTTATAAGTAAACATCTTAATTATAAAATAGCATGGGGAAGATAGACCTATTTTATGTAGCAAGGCGCAACCTCAAGCGGAAGTGGTTCAGAAGCCTTGCGCTCATTCTTGCCGTGACGATAGCCTCTGGTGCCTTATTTGCGAGCGTTTTGATGATGGAAAGCGTGAGCAGGGGAGCGGAGATAAGTACAAGCATGCTGGGCGCTGATGTTATGGTGGTACCTGTGGGCTACGAGGCCCAGGCCCGTGCCTCTCTTCTCGCAGGCGAACCCAACAAGTTCTATATGCCGCGCAGCGTTGAGAAGGAGGTTAAAGAGGTGCCAGGAGTTGCGCAGACCTCTGTGCAGGTGTTTGCCGAGACCGCCGCCTTCCCGTGCTGCGGCTTCCAGAAGGCCTTCCTGATAGGCTTCGACCCGAATACCGATTTCACTGTGATGAAGTGGGTGGGTGAGTCGTTAGAAAGGGAACTCGGGGAGGACGATGCCATACTCGGCTACTCCCTTGCAGCGCTGCCCGGGTTCAAAACCTATGTGCATGGTCACGAGCTGACTGTATGGGGCAAGCTGAGGCGGAGCGGTATAAACTACTTTGACCGCTCCCTCTTCGTGCCGATAGAAACCCTCTATGAGATCGCCGAGAAAAGCAGGACGAGGGAGAACGTTGCACCCCTGGAGATAGAGAGAGGACAGATCTCAGTGGTGCTGGTCAAGGCGGAAAAGGATGTGTCTCCGGATGTGCTTGAGGTCAGGATAGAGGGACGTATTCCCGGAATAATTGCCATTCCAATGCCCCGCGTGCTCCACACCGTCAGGGCGCAGATGGCAACTCTCTTCGGCAGTCTTACCATCCTCGTGGCTGTGCTCTGGGTGGCGAACACACTTATGGTGGGAGCGATATTCACAACCATAGTGAGCGAACGCAGAAAGGAGCTTGGTATACTTCGTGCCGTCGGCGCCAACCGCAGGCATGTGTTCAGGCTGATCCTCGCCGAGGCGGCATTCCTAACCGCTCTGGGCGGCCTTCTGGGCGTTACGGCGGGAGGCGTGCTTTTCTATGCGTACAAAGGTATGGTTACAGGCTCCTTCTCAGCACTCAACATCCCCTACATCTGGCCCTCAGTAACCCGTGTACTTTTGATTTCTGCTTTCACACTCATCTCAGCGCTTGCCATGGGGCTAATAGGTGCACTTTATCCGGCATATACCTCAGCAAAGCTGGACCCGTATAACGCAATAAGGACAGGTGAGTGAATGATCATAAAGACGGAGCACCTGTGCAAGACCTACAGAATAGGGGATCAGGTAATAGAGGCTGTTAGAGGGGTGAATCTCGAAGTAGAGCGCGGAAAGTTTGTGAGCATCGTGGGGCACTCGGGCAGCGGGAAGACCACACTCCTCTCACTTATAGGCGGGCTTACAAGACCAACCCACGGCACGGTGTACATAGACGGCACAGACATATGGAAGCTGACCGACGAAAAGCTTTCAGAGCTCAGAAATAAGAAAATAGGTTTCATGTTCCAGTTTTCAAGCCTGATTCCAACGCTGAATGCTATTGAGAATGTTATGCTTCCCGTAGCCTTCAGCAGGGCTTCGATGGGCGACATTGAAGTGCGGGCAAGGGAACTCCTGGAGCTTGTAGGGCTCGAGCACAGAATATACAGCACGCCTTCACAGCTCAGCGGGGGGGAGCAGAGGCGCGTTGCCATTGCACGTGCCTTAATCAACGACCCCGACATAATACTTGCGGACGAGCCAACCGGCGACCTTGACCATGAGACAGAAGAGGAGGTGATGGAGCTCTTCCTCAGGATAAATCGTGACTTCGGGAAGACCTTTGTTATGGTCACACACAACCCCGAGTTAACAGAGCGCACAGACATAACCCTGAGGATGGAAAAGGGCTGCATAGTTGGGGGAGAGGAGCATGACCGCCGCCCTCATGAGTAGCTACTTCCTGACCTTCGCGGTGGTTCTTATCTCACCACTCCTTTCAAAACTTAAGACTATTTCCAGTTCATCAACCTGGCCCTTGAGGTTAAAAATCATTATGTGCTTCTCCCCCGGGGCCAGGCGCACCACCTCACCTCGCGGTATGGGCAACCTCTCAAGACGCTGCATGGTGGCACTATGAATCTCAACCCTTGCCTCCTCGTGGCCCACAACTCTGGCACCTGTGAGGTAGTCATCGCCCTTGCCAGAGTTTATAATCCCCATGAACACCGCATAGACATCGCCCTCCTTAACCGCATAGGCCCCCTCGACACTTATCTCCGGGTTTGCAACGCAGGCGGAGAGAAGAACCAATACAAAAAATGGCAACAGCAACCTCATGTTTAACATCATTTAATAATTGTCTGAATGCTGATACTTAAAAATTGCTGAGAAACCAAAATCGGAGCTTCGAGTGACCATGAGCAGACCAAGCGTGGCTAAGCTGGCGTTTAAAAATCTGTCGCGCCGGCGGTTCAGAAGTCTGGCGCTAATACTCGCAATCGCAATTGCAACAGCCTCTCTGTTCTCCAGTATTATCATTCTAAAGAGTGTTGAGCAGGGTCTGGAGAGCGCCGTCGCGCGTCTGGGTGCCGACCTGGTGGTTGTGCCCTCCGGTTATGAGAAGAAGGCAAGCGCTGTGCTGCTGGGAGGCGAACCCTCCAGCTTTTATATGGATTCTGAGGTGGTTGAGAAGATAAGGGGGATTGAGGGCGTTGCCAGGGCATCGCCCCAGATATTTCTGCAGACCTCCTCCTATTTAATATGCTGCGAGGTCATGGAGACACTGCTCATTGCCTACGACCCAGAGAGCGATTTTACTGTAACCCCATGGATAGAGTCGAAGCTTCCATCCCCGCCCCAGGAGTATGTGGTTATAGGTGGAGGGATTCCTGCCTATGAGAACTTCTCAATGTACCTCTACGGGCACTGGTATGTGGTGTATGCAAGGCTCCACAGGACAGGACTTCGCTATTTTGACTCTACGATCTTTATCCCCATGGAGCTGGCCTACTCTCTGGCTGAGGAAAGTGTGAGCAATCCGCGGGTGGCAAATCTCACGCTTAAGCTGGGTACAATTTCAGCGGTGCTGGTTCAGGTTGATAGAGACGCTTCACCCGCGCGGATTGCTCGCGAGATTGAACACAGGGTTCCGGGAACGAGTGTTGTGATGAGTAGCTCTATGGCAGCGAATGCAAAGTCGCAGGCTGTTGCAC
Source organism: Candidatus Pyrohabitans sp. (assembly GCF_054014795.1). Taxonomy (NCBI): domain Archaea; kingdom Methanobacteriati; phylum Candidatus Hydrothermarchaeota; genus Candidatus Pyrohabitans; species Candidatus Pyrohabitans sp. Next base: position 17,929 of record NZ_JBPMGE010000052.1, read on the forward strand.
TTTTTTCCTCGCTGATAGCCATCTCAGCCCTCCTCTGGCTGGCCAACCTGCTGATGATTTCAGCCACCTTCGCCACAATAGCGGGGGAGCGTCGCCGTGAGTTTGGGCTTCTCCGCGCTATTGGCGCAAAGAGGGGTGATTTGACAAGGCTGATGCTTTACGAGGCAAGTTTTCTCGCCCTCATGGGAGCCACCCTGGGGCTGAGCACAGGCACTGCGATATTCCTCGCCTTCAGGGGGGAGGTTGCCGGGTCATTTGAGAGGCTCCTTATCCCCTTCTTCTGGCCCAACTTCGAGACGCTGCTCCTCATTGCCTTAGCTGCGCTGCTCTCGGCGGTGCTTCTGGCATTCTTCGGCGCTCTATATCCTGCACTGAGCGCGGCGAGGGAGGAACCCTATGCAGCTATCAGATACGGTGAATAGCGATATTATAAATTAAAACTTTTGTAATAATATTATATACAGACTAAAGGTTAATTATTAATTGTGTATTTTTATGAATAACCACAGAATTCAGGGAAAGGTTTATAAGTTATTATGGAGAGGTAATACCGCCCAGGAACTCCATTTCTGGCAGGCTAATTGCTATTGCCAGAGTCAAAGGCTTTGCCCACTTCCTGGGCGACCTCCTTCTTCCTTTCAATAACTTTTTATGTAGTCCTTATTTGCATTTTCGTCAACTGCTTTTAACGCCTCGGTAGCTCAGCCTGGTGGAGCGTCTGCTTGGTAAGCAGAAGGCCGCGGGTTCAAACCCCGCCCGAGGCTTTTAATCATATGGTTAAAACCCCAAAGTTAAAACGTTTTTATTTTTCCCGAGCTCTTGGTCAAACCATATAGATGACAGCATTGCTGTCAAGTGGTCCGAAGAAGGCAAAGAATACAATACAAGTATGAAGCGCTTAAACTGCTGGAATCCATCAGGGATATGGAGAAAGCAGGGAAAAGTAGGGGTTAGTGTCTCGATTTTTATGTTTCAATTACACTCATTTATTGGTAGCGAGCATTTATATTCTAACTTTGCCAGCAATATCATTCCAATTTGCGATTTCTACTCTAAATCTGATCTTTTTCAATAAATCTTCTTCTCTAAACTTTGAAGCAGGATCTTGAATCATGTTCAATACTCTATTTTCTGAATCTAATGCGTTGCTAACTATATAGAGCCAGTAATCTTCTCCTATTTTGTGTACCTTGAACCACTCATTTTCCGTTAACTCAATAGTTCCCTCACTCACAAGACCCTTAACTTCTATATACCTTACCTCTTCTTTTCCAGAATCTTCAAAATACAGTCTTACATTGTACTGCTTCCCCATTGGTTCTATTTTTATTACCTCAGCAATCCCCTCATGACCTTCGACTTTGACTTTGTCTCCTGGTTGAAAGTCTGGTTCAGGTGGCATTTTTACTCCCCAATTTCAATTGTTTTTCAATAGAAGTTATGTAATGGTTATAAATCTCTTTTAAGAGTTTTGAATCAAAATTTTTCTTAGCTCTATCATATTTTTGAGGAAGGTCAATTATAGTAAATGGAACATTATATTGCCCCTTTAAGTTTTTAACCAGCTTGACATGGCCTGTATTTTCCCTGAAATCTCTACTTTTATTTCCAAGGGTGATATAGATATAATTATAGGTTGAATGCTCAAGTAAGTCCATCAGTACTGAATTGTATATCTTGTGTTTTAAATGATTCCTGTCGATTCTCATCTCACGAGATGTCTCTATTACAATGAGTCTCTTTTTTTCAGGGTCCCAGAGATATCCATCCAGCTCGTGGGCTTCAAATGGTTTTCTCATCTTGGCGTTTGCACCTATTATCGGATAACCAGTTTTTCCCGCAAGATACATAACAAGGAAGGAATTAAATAAAACTTCAATAGGGTCTAATTTACCGAGCTCATCTTTAACCACTTCCCCTCCCTTTGTCTCTGCCAATACAGGCTCTTCCAAATTAACTTCTTTGTCTATTTTTGAGTCTTCTTTATAAGACTCTATTTTTTCAGGAAACGTAGAATAAAAAAATTTAAAGAAATCAGACTTTACATCCAATAGACAAACATCGCCTCCTAAAAGCTTTCCATATACCTCTTTAGTCACTATTTTTTCTTTTAGCCATCTGATTATATCTCTCCTGCAATCATAACATCTCTCCATATCTCTACTCATGAAGTCTTCTATTTCGCTTACTATGAGATTTTTAACTTCCTCCTCTGTTTCAAGTACGCAGAGGTTGTAAAGCATCCAGTGTTTTATTGGACATAGGTTACAGTTTAGGTTTCCTGTCGGCATACCACGAAAAGGGTCGTCTATATAGTGCGAATTATGTATTTTAACAAGATTTTTCTCCTTGCTCCTTATGAAAAGTACATGATTTACATCAAGTTTAACAAATTGCCATGCTTTTTTTGGGGGAATATTGCTATGAATGTTGCTATAGAAAAAAGAAAGAAATATTCCAAAACCTAAATCTTTAAGTCTTTCCTCATCAGATATTCTAAATTGATCACCTTCGATCTCTATCAATTTTTTGTCTATTAAATATGCTTTAAGGTCTTCAAATGTTGATGGTGAAGGTTCAAACTCCACCCTGCCACCCTCACTTTAAAATTATATCCAGAGGTTTTGCCTTTTTCATTTCAGGGACATTATAAACAAGTTTTAAAATAGAATCGAGTGAATAATACCCATATTTCCTTATGACAAAATCAATGATTTCTTTCTCTTTCTGCTCAAACTCTGGCTTAAAACGTGGCATCTTTCCGAGCTTGTAAACATAATGAGATGCAAATTCATCAGGATCGCCAATGTCCATTTCAATTATTTCCTTTCCCTGCATGTCCTGTATTGCACTGGGTATTTTTCTTGAAAATGGACCATGATGGTAATAATAGTATTTGATACCTGTGATGGTCTTACCTATCCCCATTCTCTTTCCATTTTTTGCTATATAATCAATTATGAAAAGGAGTTTTACCAGCTTTGTCCTGGTAAGCGGATAACGGAATCTTTTTAATTCGCTTACAAGATAGTAAATGACCATCTTAAGTTTCTTATTTTCAATGGTCATTTTGATCCTCCTCCTATTATATACTCCTTATGCTATATAAAGTATTTGCTATAAATGTCTTACGCGAGAGCGGTGGAAAACTGATTTTGGATTTTAACATCATATTTCCCTAACTGCATTTTCAACTATCTTTATCTCATCATCTGTAAGTCCATATAATCTGTAGACAATCTGATCAATGAGGTCGTCTGTCTTCTGTATTTTATCTTCCAGTAGCTTTAACTCTTCTTCGAGTTCAAGGTATGGTTTGATATTACTTGATTTTCTTTCCTCAAAAACTGGGATATTTGCTCTAAATAACTTGTTTTTTACAGATTTAGTTTTACCCCCAGGTATTCTGGCATTATTAAAACCCTTGAGGTTATCAAATACTGCTCTGTAAAATCCTGCCTTATTATCATCCATATCAAAGGCGTAAATCTCAGCCCATTCATATTTTATTCTGTTTCCTTCTTTGACGAAGTTGTCCTCCTCGTCTCTCAATTTGAGTTCTGCTTCAAGTACCCATTCTTCACCCTCTTTCTTGAGTCTTAAGCTGGTAATGTCATGGTTCCTTTCAAGAATTTCCTTATTTAGCGGTCTGGCATATTTAATTTCCTCTTTGAATAGGCTTGAGAAAGCATTTACATCTTCATCGGGAGAGAGATATTTGAATAGGTCGAGAGCGCCCTGTAGCTTGTGCTCTTGCTTCTTCATTTTTATCATTTGCTCTGCAAGGAAGGCGAGAAAATCGTGAACAACATCGGATTTCTCCTTTTCTGTTATGAAGTTGCCCTCAGTATCTTTAGGTAGGTAGGATTCAACTTTTGACAGAATTTCTGGGAAGTTCAACTCTGCGTATAATCCTTTAAGTTCTGAGACGAGTTTGGTTCTTTCATCCTCTGGAGTTGTGAAGTTGACGCAGCGAATTGGGAGGCGAGAAACATATTGTGTTTTAAATCTCAGATAGTCCCCTCTAGCTCTTACACAGTGTAACCCTAAAAGCCAAGTGAGTAATTTTGAATTTAATAATGATAAGATATAGGGGTCACCTGACTCTATGATAAAGGCAGTCATATCTATTAAAGAGCCAGAGGTATCAAGTGCGAAATTCGATGTATCTGATATGTCCGGATAAATTATCTTAGGCTTTTCAAAGGAGATATTCTTATTTATTTGTTGCAACTCATACCATTTCATCTCCCCTTTTGGAGCTTTCTCTTTAATTATAGCTCTTGAAATTACCTCCGATTTAAACGACTCTAAATAATTCTTGATATTAGGATATTCGTCTAAATCAACTACTCTAAGAATCTCATCATCACCCCTCTCATATGGAAATAATAAGTATTTTTCAGATGGGGAAATATCATATCTTTTAATTGATTTTCCAAAAATAAATTTTTTAAATAGCATCATTTCTTTTTTTGAGCCTTTGGTAATATTTTTTACCCCATTATTATCAGTGACGAATACATCATTTAATCCTGTTTTTATACCAACAAGTGGCTCTCCGCTTATATCAATTAGTGGTTTGCTAATCCTTTCAATTTTCCGTTGAAGATCAAGTACCTCTTTACCATGAAACACCCACTCTTTGCCCACTCCTAATCCTTTTTGCAGAATTTTTATTCCTTTTCCATCAATGACACTTTTCAAAGAATCAAAATCCAGTGACTTAATTTTGGTATAGAGAAACTCATTTTCATTAGTATCAAGAGGCTTTTTCAAAATTATGATACATGGGTAGGCAATAACCTCATTACCAAAAACAGGTAAATCACCAAAATCAACAATCTCGCAAATTTTGGTTTCCTTAACAATTAATTTTCTCAGAGGTTCACCATAACTTACATTCATGAATTTCTTAGAAGTTATAAAAGACAATAACCCATGATTTTTTATTAGATTCAAGCCTCTTTCAATGAAGTATTCGTATATGTCTGCTCTACCTAAATAAACTTCATAAATTTCTTCTAAATAAGACTTGTCTTTTACGATTAATTCTTGTCTAACATAAGGCGGATTCCCAATCACTGCATCAAAACCTGGATTATCCTTCACACTTCCATACTCATCAAAAAATATCTCAGGGAATCGTATCTCCCAGTTGAAAAATCGCTTCTCACTGGAGATTTGCATTGCTTTTTTGAACCATTCCCTTTCCTTAAACTCTTTCCAGGTGGAATCATCTGCATTAATTGAAATTATCAAATTATTGAATTCAACAGTCGGAACTTCATTCCCAAAGTACTGGCTTGTGTAGATGTCGAGAACTTCTTTAAATCTCTGCCTCAACTGCTCCGCTTCTGCAAGGAGCTCTTCCTTCTTTTTTATATCATCAACAGTGTCTGACGGTAGCCTTTCAATCTCCATTCTTCTTCTTATCATCTGCCGTGCCAAAGCATTGAAAGCTGTACTGAAAATAGTGGCCTGGGCTTCAGATGGTGTATGTTTCTTTTTCCTTTTGCTTTTCTTTTTCCCTGCTTTTGGCAGAGCTGCAGAGATGTCATTGAAGAAAGCACCAATCAAGGAGTTGCCACACTGGAGGTGGTGATCAAGGAACGACAGGGCTTTATTTTTAGATACAGTATCCAACCAGAGGGAGACCTTGGCAAGCTCCACGGCAAGGGGATTCAAATCAACGCCATAAATGCACCTCTCCACTACCCTGCGTTTCATTTCGTTGAGCTCTGGAATCTCCTCATATTCTCCGCTGTCCTGCATATATTCGATTATTCTATTAGATAGAAAATTTGTGGCTTCTACAAGGAAGTGTCCAGAGCCCATGGCAGGGTCAAGGATTTTAATACTCAGTAATTCTTCCACAACATCCTTCCCCTCTCTCTTTGCTTTTTCTATTCTCTCGTCCACTATTGGACCTATTGTATTCTCGACAATGTACTTTACAATATAATCTGGAGTGTAGTAAGAGCCAGTCGCCTTGCGCTCCCCTTTGTCAGTTACCAAGTAAATGTCGTCCTTATAGACTTTCGGGGGCTCTCCTTTTTTAGCTTTTCTATAAATTTCTTTACCTTTTTTTGACTCAACTACCAGGTTTTCTTCTGCAAATTTCAGTTTATATTCAAGAAGACCCTCATATATTGACCCCAGATGTCTTATGCTGAGTGAGGAATAATCCACATATCCTTTTCCACCTTCACCCTTTCGTCTTGATAGGAGTTCTATAGCTTCTGCTAGATAGTTATCCTGAAGTTCATTATTCTCGAAGAATGGATGGAGGTCTTTCTTAAATAACCCGCCATTATAAGGGGGTATGAAATCGTACTCTTTCCCGATTACTTCTTTACTCCCACTGTCGAGAAGGTCAAAAAGCTGTTTTAACCTGTACCAGTAGGTAACAATAGGGGCAATCGTTTCACCCTTATCTTTTTTTCTGCAATCACATCCCTTATGCTTTGGAGGCTGTAGCTCTTGTATATCTCATTATCAAGTGGCAGTAAACCTCTGGCTTCGGCATAGAATACAAAAAGCAATCGATACAGGAAAATAAGAGTATTTATTCTTACATATTCCAAATCGTTTTTTAATGAAGGATTTTTTTGAATAAAACCGTCGGCAATAAGTTTGAGAGCCTCGTAAACATTGTTTCTTACATCGTCTTCCAGCTCCTTTGAGAATTTAATGCTTTCTTCATAAACCCTATCAAGGAAGGACACTTCTCCGTCCTGTTTGAATGCCTCATGACTGAAGAACCCGTAGAAATACTTAAATCCTTCTTTATCATCATGTTCCAACAGGTATGGAAGATTTACTTCATAATATAAATTTGACGAAAACCCAACTTTTTTTGAGTAGATTCTCCACAGCTTCCCATTTGTCAGGACCCCCCAGGGGATCTCTGTTATCTTAAGATACTTCTTTATCTGAACTGCAGGATTTTCTTTTCGACCTCCATCCAGGGGAACATCCCATTTCTTAGCCTCGGCTATTCCGCTAGCCATTTTAAAGTAAGTATCTGAATCTTTGGCACTTCTGAATTCTTTCGCCAGTTCTTTCTTTTCTAGGGTCTCAAATAATGCATAATCAGGTTTATAATCAATACCTTTATCAGATATAACTCGAGGCTGGACATCATAAACATGGGCGAGAATTCTGAGAATAGGTTTTAAAAAATCCTCCTCAAGCTGGTCTTCATCCCATCTGTCAATAGTATCCCTATAACGGAAGTAGAGTTCCTTTATCTCCTCGAAAGCTCTTTGGGAGTCCTCCTCAATTTTTACCCAATATGAATCATGAGGCAGTCTATTTATTAGAAAATGCTGTGAGAACAAATTACCCCTAAAAGGATTTTTTCCTGGAAGTGTGGTCTGCATTTTTATCTCCACTCCTCCTAAACATTAAATATTTCAATAATGTTTACAAAGCTATTTAATAGTTTTCCCCTGTTTTACAATTTCCGTCACTTGATAAAAAAGACTTATTCTGCAAATTTATATAACTCTTTTGATGCTTGGTCAAATTACTTTCATCAGCCCTGCTCACTCTCTCAAATACTGACCACCTACAGGGGTTGATGGCTTAACTGTTAGTGAATTCTGGTATTGGACTTAATCTGAATTTTGAACAGACGAAATTGCCGAATCATATATTAAGGATAAATCCCTTATGAGTATCCAATGACACTCCAGAAGATTTTAGAAGATCTTCATATCAGGGATTTAAGGGAACTTGGGGCAAAATTTGGCGTATCTGCCAGAAGTAAGTCTGATTTAATAAAGAAACTTTTGGACGCTGGTATAACAGAAGACGAAGTTTCTGCATATCCTTCGATGAGCGAAGTAAGAAATTTTGAAGACCCTAAAGGAGTAACTATTGAAGAGCGAATAAAAGCTTACAAAATTGCAAAAGAATATGATCTTTCTTGGCGAACAGCACACTTAGGAGATAGAATCCGACGGGAACTAAAACTTAATATGGACCCAGAAACTATCCGAAAGGTCTCAAAGTATGGTGTCCTTTTCCATGAGGAAATTGAAGCCATTCTAAAAAATAGACCAGATTTGTTTTTCCCATCTAGAATTATGAAGCCTTATAAGGGGCCTTGGTATAACGTAGACGTAGTTCTCATAGATGAAAACGGGACTCTTTATCTTATTGAGATCAGTTATTCAAGCGACACAAGGATGGCCATTGGTCAACTCCTTTATTACAAAAAAGCCTTTGAACTGAGGAAGAAAATCAGAAATTTACGACTCGTGCTGATAACTAATCAGGTTAACCAGATCATCGAAGAGGTTTGTAATGAATTGGGAATCATTTTAATTGATGTAAGCCCTGATTCAATAGAAATGAAAATGGACCGCTTGAAAAGAACAAAAATAAGGACGATATTGAAGGGGAAAAAGTCAGATCAAAATGGATATAGACCCGACTACATTATTGAGTAGCCGGGCATTTACAAACCTACCGCTTTTTTTTGCGCCCTGGCTTGCGTTTGTATCTTTTTTCCCATGGCTGTTTGCTTTTTCTTGCTCTGTCTCGTGGACCCTTTTTCCTTAAATTATCTGGCATACAACCACCTATTTACTCCAGCCGAGGTGTGGAGAAAAAAGGAAAAACTTATATATAGGTAAAGAGAAAAACCTCCTTAAGTGTGGGAAAGAAGTTTTTCTCATTCTTCCTTTCTTCTCCCATATTTACACCTCTTGCTTTCATCCTAACTGGATGTTTTCCCCAAACGCTGTCCCCCTAGTACCCTTAACCCTTATAGGGTTAGAAATCTTAGTATTCTCTGAACTTTTTGTAAACATATCATTTAGTTTTACTTATATTTAAAAGTTTTGATTAGAATCCTTAACCTTATGCCGGATGATTCATAAATTTGTTAACCTAAAAGACTTATTTTTTCATTGCAGTGATTCACCTGTTCGAAAAGCTAATGACTGATAGACCAACGTTACGGAAGAGCTTTTTGGATTAACAAAAGGTCCAATAGATCCAAAAGCAGCTGAAGTATGGCCCAATGAGTAATTTTCCAATTGAATATCTGGGCATCCTGCAGACTTTGTAGAGTTGGAATAAATGGCATACAGAGTTCTAATCGATAGAGAGGCTCTAGAATATGTCAACAGCCTTCCGGAGAAAAAACAAAGGATAGTAAAGAGAACCTTAAAAGCTTGGAGAAAACCCTACCCGGGATTTGGCAAAGGAGACAAGGAAAAGCTCATATATAAGGGAGAGTACAGGCTGCACATAGGCAGGACCTTCACCACTTTCTACAGGGTTTACGATGAAGAGAAGGAAGTGAGAATCCTGAAGGTTATGACCATAGAAAAAGCTCACAAAGAATATGGCATGATGTAAAGCTGCAGCCCTCTCATACTGATTAACGCTTTAGGGTGTTCTTCGGCTCTGCGGCAACCCAAAATTTTTATTAAAAGTCAGCTAAACTTATGTTGAAGAGAAGCTGAATGTGGCGGGCCTCAAAAAGGAGCCAGAAGATGAACAAAGTGCTGGGCTATGTCTTGATTGCCTCTTCGGGGGCCGCAGCCTATGTTATAAGCAGTCTTTATCCTGCCATCAACGCCCTATTTATTGCACTTATCTTCGGCATAGCCTTCGGCAGCATTATCCAAAATAAGGAAGTCAAAGCCATCGCAGAAAAATCTCTGGTTGTAACCCTCCCTGTGGGCATAATACTCTACGGCGTAAATATCAGGCTTCCTCTTCTCTGGGATTTTCCTGCCCAGATGATACTCCTGATCTTCCTTTCAGCGACGCTTATGGGTTTTGCTGTTTTTTGGTTTGCAAAGATTTTCAGGGTGAGGGAGAAGCTTGCACTACTTCTCGCATGCGGCACAGCCATATGCGGTGTATCAGCAATAGCTATCCTCTCGCCTATAATCAAATCCAAAAAGGAGGAGTTTTCAGCCGCCATTGTTATAATAACAGTGGTTGGGTTAACAGGAGCACTGCTCTATCCATTTCTGGGCTACATTTTTGGGATGACCTCCAAGGTCTATGCCTTTATGAGCGGAGCAACACTCCATCAGACGGGACTTGTGGTGATAGCCTCCAAACCCTTCGGCGATGAGGTCCTTCTGGATGGACTTGCGGTGAAGGGGATACGCATAGCCATGATAGCTCTCGTAGCTCTCTTAATCTCCTTTATCTATGCGGAGCACAGGTTTTATATTCCCTGGTATGTGGTTATCTTCCTCCTTGTAGCCTCTTTCACCAATTTTATTCTCCCATGGGAGATTGTCAGGATGCTCGAGCCCCTGTCCACCATAGCCTTTTCCATCACCCTGGCTTCCATAGGATTCTCAGTCAATATAAGAGACGTCCAGAATATGCGTCTTAGCCCACTCCTCGCAGCCTATATGGGATGGTTCAGTTCTGTAGCCCTGTTCCTTATTATCATGAGGTGGGTATTATGAGAATGCCCATATTTTTCAAGATAGTTATTATTTCTGTTTTATTTTCCTTGCTGTCTCTGGCTCTTTTTACAGTCAGCTTCGCCACGCCAGGTGGATTTAGCCCTGCCTATTTTCTCTATATGCTGATAATCATTCTGGGGATATCTCTCTTTGTCGCAGGCAGTATAACTGAGCCCCTTGAAAGGCTGAAAAGGGGATTTGAGAACATCATGAAGGATGGCAATGCCTATGTGGAGATAAACACAAGCGATGAGTTCCAGGACCTTGCTATCGCTTTTAATCATATGGCAGGAGAGCTAACAAGGCAGAGGGAGATGCTGAAGAGGAGCGAGGAGAGGTACAGACACCTCATTGAGGACATAAACGACTGGGTATTTGAGGTGGATGAAAACTGGAGATATACCTACTCCAGTCCAAAGGTTAAAGAAATTCTTGGTTATGGCCCTGAGGAAGTTCTTGGTCGAAAACCCTTCGATTTTATGCCTGAAGAGGAGAAAGAGGTGGCCAGAAAAAAAATCGAAATCATAAGGGAAAAGCAGACATCATTCTCAGGACAGGAGAATGTGTTCAGGACGAGAGACGGGCAGCTTGTTGTCCTCGAAACCAGCGGCAGACCCTTTTTTGATGAGGAGGGAAACCTGAAGGGTTACAGGGCTGTCAGCAGGGATATCACGGCAAGAAAGAAGGCTGAGGAGAGATTGGCCTACCTGGCGGGCATTACTGAGCACTCTGTTGATGCCATAATATCCCTTGACCTGCAGGGACAGATAGTCTCCTGGAATAAGGGAGCTGAGATGATGTTTGGTTACAGGGAGTCTGAGGTTATAGGAAAGCCAATACAAACAATAATGCCTGAGGAGCTCTGGGATTTGTGTGGTGAGAATCTGAAGATGGCAATCCTCAATGGTTACGCCAGAGATATAGAAACCATAAGGCTCGCGAAAGATGGAAGGAAGGTGCTGGTGGACCAGACGCTTACCACCATTTACAACCCCAGGGGGGAGCTGATAGGGTTTGTTGCAATGATGAGGGATATAACCAAGCGCAAGGAGGCTGAGGAAGAACTCAAAAAGGCATACAGGCAACTGGAGGAGAAAACCAGAGAACTGTTGAAATCCCAGAAGGTGCTGAAATACTTTGCGAATATTGTTGAATACTCTAACGATGCGATATATTCAGTCAATATGGACGGTATTATCACAAGCTGGAATAAAACTGCCGAGAAGATGTTCGGCTGGGAAAAAGAGGAAGCTATTGGCATGTCCACAGACATACTGCTGCCAGAAGAAATTAAAAACGAGACCTCTTTTCTCATACTAAAGATAATGGAGGGTGTGAAGTTTATCTCCTACGAGACCAGAAGGCTTAGTAGAGACGGCGAAATAATAGATGTGGATGTGACAATCTCGCCAATACTGGATGATGGCGGCAGACCATCCGGCTTTTCGGTGATAGCGAGAGACATCACTTCCAAGGTGAAGGCTGAGGAGGGGATGCTGAAGAGGATTCTGAAGTATGATGTGAGCAGAGGTAAAATTTACCTGATCGAAGAACCTGTACCCGAGCTGGCAAAGGATGTATTCTGCGATATGGTTAAATGCGGCTATGCTGGAACAATAATAACAAGGAGACTTCCAGACGAGGTAAATGTGCATAATGCCACCTATTTCTGGCTTTCTGAGAAGAAAGGAAAAGATACCCTTTCGCCAGATATTTCAGAGATAGAATCCGCGATAATGAACCTCCCCAACTGGAACAACGCGGTACTTCTGGAGCTGGACTATATTCTCCTCAAAAACAGCTTTAAAAGGGTATTTGAATTTGTTCAGAGGATGAAAGAGGCCTTCTACTTCCTAAAAAAGGGTGTGCTACTGCTCTCTGTAGACCCGGAGATCCTAACCCCGAGGCAGATAAAGCTCCTGAAAAAGGAGTGTGGCACAATAAAGCCAAAACAGCACGACCTGCCTCCGGAGGTGTATGAGATTTTGAGATATGTTTACATGCAGAACAGAATTGGTAAGAAGCCGTCCATCAAGGAAATTACTCAGAAGTTTAGTGTCGCCAGAAATACTGCAAAAAAACGTATAAGATACCTGGAGGGGAAGGGATTTATAAGGGTGGTAAAGGTGGGCAGACTCAGATTAATGGAAGTGACTGAGGAGGGGAGAGAGCTCTTCTACTAGAGGGCTGGCATTTGAACATATCTGACACTTTTTTTGACGATATAGATAAGCAAACTGTCATCCTCTTATCTTCTTAATCCTCGACAGATGACTTAGCGAGGAGGTATAGGCTGTGAGCAACAGAGATATGAGTGCCCAAGTCGATAGGGAGTGGAACAAACTATGGAAAACAGATGACTGGTGGGCAGTGTGGGAAGATTTGCTCAAGCTTTCTGGTTATGGAAAACGAAAACAGAGTACTCATGTCCAATTTAGCAGGCTCTACAGATGCAAGAGGAAGTAAACGCCTGTACTCTGCGACGCTTTTGTGTGCATTCCCCGGAGTCGATGTGTAATGAAGCATATACCCGCCCATAAGATCATAGTGCTCAAAAGAACCTTCTGCCCACCTGCAGCAGTGATTATATCTAACATAAAAAAGGCAAAAAGTGGAGATGTGCTCCACGTAAAAGCTTCAAGGTGTCAGGAGCGGATGGTGGAGGACGTTGCAATTCACCTGGACGCTGAGGTGATTCTAAAGGATAAAAGAGGGCCTACCATCAACCTCTGGATTTTAAAAAAGTAGCGGCCTCAAATATCAGCGCATGTACTCTGCTAGCCTGCTCTCAAACTCAGGCACGTAGGGGACAAGCATCAACTGAAGTATGCGGTCAATGTTAAAGAGGAAGGCTATACCAGCGATTATCAGCACCCAGCCAGCGATTTTCTTGGCATAACCGCTGTACCTGCTGATGCCGACAAACCTGCTGGTTGCGAACTTGCCCAGGTAGGCAATGGAGAGCATGGGTATTCCCATACCTATGGAGTATGCAAAGAGGGAGATTCCGCCTGTGAGCATATCGCTTGTCATCAGCATAAGCACCGGACCGAGCACAGGTCCGACGCAGGGTATCCAGACTATGCCAAGGGATAGTCCGAGGAGAAGTGCTCCCAGGTAGCCTTCTCTCCGCGCCGTCGTAAAGCTTGTAAGGTTCAGCCTGCTGAGGAGCAGAGTTGAATAAATTACAAAGTAGCTGTTCAGCTTCTCACTAACCAGAATTGCGCCCATGAGTATTATCAGAAAGATTCCAAGCATGCGCAGCCCTTCCGCCACTGGGCCCATAGCTTCTCTGAAAATAGAGGTTAGCACGCCCATAGCGGTGAAGGTTATACTCATCCCGGCGACAATTAAAAGGGGGCGCAGTTTTGAGCCGGTGCTGCCTGCCATCACCACGGGCACAAGAGGGAAGACGCAGGGCGAGGTTATGCTCAATATTCCTGCAAGAAAGGAGATAAGCACCAGTTCCATCTAGAGCACCTTTCTATCACTTCAAACTACCGGAAGCAAAAACCTTTAAAAATCTGGATGCAATAGATACTAGGGTATAGTATGGATTTCAAGGGCAGGGACATAATTTCAACACGCGACCTCTCCAAAGAGGAGATTGAGTACATCCTCGGGAGTGCTGAGAGGATGGAGGCCAGGCTTGGGGGTAACTTAAACCTGCTTGAAGGCCACACCCTCGCCTGCCTGTTCTTTGAACCGAGTACCAGGACCAGACTCAGCTTCGAGGCAGCGATGAAGCGCCTTGGAGGCAGGGTTATAGGTTTCTCAAAGACGGGTACCGCCTCAGTTGCCAAAGGTGAAAACCTTACAGACACCATAAAAACAGTTGCATGCTACGCAGATATCATAGTGGTGCGTCATCCCCGCGAGGGTGCCGCTCGCCTTGCCGCAGAGGTAAGTGATGTGCCGGTGATAAACGCCGGTGATGGCTCTAACCAGCATCCAACACAGACGCTTCTCGACCTCTACACAATATACAAGGAGAAGGGGAGGCTTGATGTCAGGGCAGCCATTGTAGGGGACCTCAAGTACGGGCGGACTGTGCACTCACTCGCACATGCCCTGGCGGTATTCGGTGCAAGTTTGATTCTGGTCTCGCCCTCCGGGCTTGAGATGCCGCCAGAGGTGCTGGCAGACCTGCGTGAGATTGGAGCAGAGGTAAGGGAGACCTCCAACCTGGAAGAGGCGATAGGCAAAGCAGAGGTGCTCTATGTTACCAGGATACAGAAGGAACGTTTTCCGGATCCGGAGGAATATGAGAAGGTGAAGGGCGCTTACAAGATAACACCGGAGACCCTTAAATCTGCAAATGAAGATTTAATAGTGATGCACCCTCTGCCAAGAATAGACGAAATCGCACCAGAGGTTGACCTCACAAAACATGCGCGCTACTTCCATCAGGTACGCAACGGTCTACCTGTGAGGATGGCTCTGCTGGCGCTTGTGCTGGGGGTTGAGTGATGGAGAAGGACATACGGGTGAGAAAAATCAAAGACGGCACTGTCATAGACCACATAACCGCAGGACAGGCACTCAATGTGCTTAAAATAATAGGAATAACACGCGAGTTTCCAAAGACCACGGTAACCGTCGCAATAAACGTGCCCTCCCGGAAGGCGGGACTAAAGGACATAGTGAAGGTGGAGGGGAAGGAGCTTCACAGTGAGGAGGTTGACAAGGTCGCCCTCATCGCTCCCAAGGCGACAATAAATATAATACGCGACTACCAGGTTGTGGAGAAGAAGGAGGTCTCAATTCCAGCGAGCCTTGAAGGCGTGCTGAAGTGTGCCAACCCCAACTGCATAACCCATTTCGAGCCTGTTAAAACCAAATTCCATGTGGAGAAGAAGGAACCCATAAAGCTCCGCTGCCACTACTGCGAGCGTGTGATGAGCGAGAGTGATATAGTTAGGCAGTTCTAGCGAACTCAACCCGAAGTTTGTGGGGAGACACGCAAAGATAGACAACAGCGGCAAGCAGCGCCGGGTTTAATGGTCTCCTTCCTTCAGAGCTTCTTCAACCCTGCGCCTGAGCTTTTGCAGCTCATCCAACACCCCCATCTCCTTGCATACCTCCTCCAGGTAATCCATATCCAGCTTTCCCATCTGCCTGACATAAATGCTCATAGCATCACGGATATCCTGTTCGCTGCCAAAGAGGAGCTTGTTGGCGATGGTATCCTCGGGAGAGGCTATGTAAATTTTAGTCCCTTCCAGCACTATTGGTTTTTTTGTTTCAAGGCTTCTCTTCTCTCTTATCCCGTAGACACCCTTGGCATCTATGTGATATTCTGATTTTAAATCAAAAATTGTGAAGTGGGTCTTCTCTTTCAGGGCATCCTTTATATCCTCTACCGTTACGCTGAAATCCCTCTCTTTTAAAGCTTCTACCAGCCTTTTGATATCTTTTCCTTCCAGATTGATTATTATGTCCACATCTCTGGTGGTTCTTATATTCCCCCATCCGGATACAGCTATTCCTCCCACAATTACGTAATCAATTTCAAGGTTCTCCAGAATTTTAACAATTTCATTTACCACTTCTTCTAGGGTTCGCATTTTCTATGAAGCCTCTCAGTAAATTTTATGAGGTCAAACATCGTCTTTATGGTATCCTCAGGAGTTCTGCCTCTGAGGAGGAGGGCGTCGCGTATCCACTCCCTCTCCCGCTGCTCCCTTGCACGCTTCCTGAACTCACTAATTTCCTCAGTCAACATTTTTCTCCCGCTTTTCTAAACATCTCTCGCCCTGCTTGTTTCTTCCCCTAATATACCTAATATTAGATTGTTGCACCTAAATAAAATTCTTGTGGCATCCCTCTCTGCCAAACCGCTCCCGCATTTATTTCAGCAAGCACCGCAACTTTTATATATCTGCTCATGCCACTATGTGGCATGCTAACAAATAGCATGAGGTGATCTATATGAGCGAAACAGGCAAGCGCGTTAGACTTGAGAGGATAATAAACCGCGAGACGCGGAAGACGATAATCGTGCCCATGGACCACGGTGTTAGCTCAGGACCAATTGCAGGCTTAATAGACATGCCGGCGGCGGTGAACAGTGTCGCCGAAGGCGGGGCGAATGCGGTGCTTCTCCACAAGGGCATAATAAAGCACGGTCACCGCGGTTATGGCCGTGACATCGGCTTAATAATGCATCTTAGCGGGAGCACCTCCCTTTCTCCTGACCCCAACCACAAGGTTCTTGTTGCTACTGTTGAGGAGGCGCTCAAGCTGGGTGCAGATGCGGTTAGTATACACG
>NZ_JBPMGE010000053.1:0-25055 GCF_054014795.1 Candidatus Pyrohabitans sp.
CTCCTGCCAGAGGCTGTGAACATGCGCTGCTTCAGCCTTGCCAGCTTGAGCTCATACTCTGTGCGTGGCGAGTATTCGCTTGCCCGCATCCCCGGATAGAAGCGTTCCTTCTTGGGCTCGACCTCCCACACGCGCTGGCCGTGTGCGCCTCCGAAGAGATACGCTCTGGCAATGCCAACCGCGCCGGTGGCGTCGAGCTTATCGGCATCGCTCAATACCTTCGCCTCAAGGCTCTCTGGTGTGGTGTTCCTCCTGAAGCGGTGGCTTCGTATGCACTCAGCAACGCGTTCAGCGAACTCCTCGCTTAAGCCGCGCTCGAGAAGGAGCTGCTTTGCTCGCTCCGCAGACGCGAGGGCGTGGCACTCCACCTCGCCTTTATCTTCTCTTGCCCGCTCAATGTCATGCAGAAGGGCGGCAAAGCGCACCACCTCTATGCTGGCGCCCTCCTCTCTGGCGATGCGCACCGCAAGCTTAAGCACGCGCTCCACATGGTCGAAGTCATGGGCTCCTCCCGCGCCCATCTCCACTCTTACCTGCTCGTACAGCTCCTGAAAGACCTCATCAAGGCTCATGGTGGGCATGTCCCTATAGGGTGGTAACCTCACATCCATCACTGGTTACGATTACTGTATGCTCCGCCTGCGAAACTGGGCAGCGCTGTTTTTCCCTGAGGATTTTGTAGGCATATATTGCGCCAGCGTAGGCAAGCTCGCGCAGGGCGAAGTTGAGCTTGTGCCTGGGGGCGAGGTGCGCTATCCAGCGCTCTGCAAAGGGCAGGGCGCCGAAGTTCTCCTTCACATATGCGAGGATAACCCTCGACTCCTTAAGCCTCAGGGGTCTATCTTTGAGATAGCGGAATATTATTGCCTCGTTCTCGTCCACAACCCTGCCGACGCCTGAGGTGGCGAAGGGTTCAATCGCGAAAACGTCACCCTCGCGAAGTACATCACCGTGGCGCGTTTTAATGTTGGGCACTGTTATCCCACCATGCAGTGAGTAACGCGATAGCTTGTGTCCTGTCAGGTTCTCCACGGGCTTGAAGCCGTAGCTTTTTATGGTCTCCTCCACCACGGCGCCTATCTCGTTTGTCTTTATCCCCGGCTTGATAATCTCTATCGCATGCTGTAGCGCCTCCTCGCTAGCCTTTATAAGCTCATTCTTATCGCCACCCACAACCACACTCCTTGCAATATCTGCAATGTAGCCGTTTACATGCACACCTATGTCCAGCTTTACCAGGTCGCCCTCTGCAAAGGTGGATTCGTCCCAGGCGGTTGGCGAATAGTGCGCCGCTATGTGGTTGACTGAGATGTTCACAGGAAAAGCTGGCTTCGCACCCCTCTCGCGTATCTCTGCTTCCACATAGTTGGCCAGGTCGAGAAGCTTCTCCCCGGCTTTAATCCTGTTTATACCAACCTCCATCACCCGTCTTGCTATCTCTCCCGCTCTGCCATAGCTTTTATATGCTTCCTCTTCCATGCTCACCCATCTCTGTGTTTCTCATTTAAGTATATATAGGTCGAAGCAAATTTTAGCTATATGCGCCCGGCAGTTCTCCTTGGAGTTGTGCTGCTTTTCCTCGGGTGCATCTCAGCGCCGCAGGTGGGCAATGGCGGCACAGCAGAGGGCAGCGCCAAAGTGGCGGAGGATGGGGATTACGTGGAGGCTGAGTATACCCTTTACAGCGGGGACAGGATACTGGTAGAAGGGGCGGGGCTTGAGGCGATACTCGGGAAGGGTGAGACGCTGGCCGGGGTGGAGGAGGCGATTATTGGAATGAAGGAGGGCGAGTCCCGGGAGATTGAACTTCCGCCTGAGAAAGCCTTTGGGTTGAGGAACACCAGCTTAATATACTGGGAGCCCCGGCTGCTGGTTTTGCCCAGGGTGGTGAACATCTCCATTGAGGAGTTTAAGGCCAGCTTCGGCTTATCACCTGAGAAGGGGACAGCCTCTGAAAGGAAATGGTTCAGGGTGCGCGTCCGTGATGTGGGGCAGGGCTATGTGCTTGTGGAGCGTGAGCCCCTCTATACCAGAGTGAATGTCACGGGGGGTATTATACAGATTACCGAGAACGTGACCCATATAACCTACTTCTTCACACCAGAGATAAATCAGACGGTCATCGACACGAGGGGTAGGTTTGTGACCTACCGCAGTGCAAACGCCACACATGTACTCGTGGACAGAAATCACCCCCTCGCAGGCGAGGTGCTCCATGCCAAGGTAAGGCTTTTGAGGCTTATTAAGGGGGCAGAGCTGGAGAAGATCCACATCTCGTGGTACGAGGATGTGGGCAGCGCCATACGTGAGGCCGTGGCTACCGACAAGCCCGTTATACTTTACTTCTATTCCCGGGATTGCGAGGCATGCACAGCCATGGATGAAACTTTTCAGGACGCGAGGCTTCGGATGCTTAATGATGAGCTGGTTTTTGCCAGGGTTGACCTCTCGGCAGAGGCTGCGCTTGCGGCAAGGTATGGCATAGCTGAGGCTCCGGCTGTTATAATTTTAAACAGCAGGGGTGAGAGGCTCGCCAGGCTTGAGGGCGAACTCTCAGCACAGGAAATTGAGCAGACACTGCGGGAGCTGGAAATTATTCCCTGAGCGCAGCTTCTATCTCTTCTCTGCTTATCTTTCCTTCTCTCAGAATTTTCCCTGTCTCCGGGTCGTAGATGGTCGAGGGCACCCTCTCGGCGAGCCTGCCAGCGTCTATTACCAGGTCAACCCCTGTCAGCTGGGCCACGGCTTCCTGCGCTGAAATCGGCGGTGCTTTGCCAGAGATGTTGGCGCTTGTGGCAGTGATCGGCCTCCCCAGCAGGGCGATTATCTTAAGGGCAAGTTCATTGGCCGGGATGCGCACCGCAACCTTGGCGGAGCCAGAGGTTACAATGTCGGGAAGTTTTTTCTTTCTTAGAAGCAGGGTCAGTGCACCCGGCAGCAGGGCTCTGGCGAGCCTCTCTGCCTTTTCGTTGAGCTCGCAATAACGGCGCATCATCTCAATGTCAGCTACAGCCACAGGCAGGGGTTTTGAAAGAGGGCGACGCTTTATCTCAAACACCCTCCTCACAGCCTCTGGATTGGTGGCATCGCACCCCAGGCCGTAGAGGGTGTCTGTTGGGTATACTACTACCCCTCCTCTCCTAAGCACCTGTGCAGCCCTCTCGGCGATGTCCTCTTCCTCTGCGCTAACCACAGGCATGCTCATTCCTAAGAACCTCCACCAGGAACCACATAATTCACAGTATTCATACCTCTTGCCATTGTTAACCGGAAAAAAGATAAATAGTCAGGTACAATTATTCCCTACCTTTGGGCCGGTGGTCTAGGGGTTATGACGCCAGTCTCACACACTGGAGGTCGGCGGTTCGAATCCGCCCCGGCCCACTGTTTACAGTTTTTTCATAGCCCTGTTGCTGAGCAATAGGGCAATATGTTGATGCAACTGACTGCAGTTGCGTTCTGTATCTGCCCCGGCCCACTGTTTACAGTTTTTTCATAGCCCTGTTGTTGGGCAATAGGGCAATATGTTGATTATAATGGGCGGCAAAACTTAATATCGTCGAGTGAGACTTTAACCTGATGGAATTGAGAGAACTAACCTGGAAAGAAGTGGAAGAGTATCTCGAGAAGAGGCAGGATATACTTCTTCCGATAGGGGCTGTGGAGGAGCACGGCTACCACCTCCCCCTTTCCACCGACGGGGACATAGCAAGAGCGGTGTGCGTTGAGCTGGGCAGGAGCACAGGCATCCTCGTCGCTCCGGTAGTCTGGTACGGATACTCCAGGTCAACCCGCGGGTATAGCGGCACGGTTATGGTGGGGAAGGATGAGTTGAGAGATTATATTCGCGGCGTGCTTGAAGGCTTCGCAGAGAGCGGCTTCAGGATGGTGTACATCGTTTCAGGACACTTCAGCAATGACCACTTAAGGGCTATTGAGGATGCTGCAGGTGAAGCGAGGGAGATTAAAGCCAGGCTCTTCGATTTTTCAAAACTTGACTTCTCAGACATCCTGGAGAGCGAGCCTCTGCACGCCTGCGAAGCAGAAACCTCATTAATGCTCTTCCTGCACCCGGAGAGAGTGAAAATGGAACTGGCGAGAGACGAGGAAATCGCCTACGAAGGGGACATGCTGAGAAAAACCAAAAGCGGGGTTTTTGGGACACCCTCTTTAGCTACAAGGGAGAAAGGCGAGCGACTGTTCAACCGGATAGTTTCGGAGCTTGAAAAACATGTGTAGTCTTGTTAATAGAGTATCAGGGCCTGCCGGGGTCCATGACTTAAAGCCCCACAATGCAAACGATTTTGTTTAACCTACTCACATTTAATTGAGCAAATTCTCCGTATCTATCTTTTTAATTTCAAACATGTGGATATAACTCTTGTTCGTTTGCGCTAATTTTAATCTCCTCGGGAACTCATGAGCTGATTAATAGCACAGATTGAACCTTGCATAATCAAAAAAACTAAATCCCTCTCCTCTCCATTTACTCTTCCATTCTAACCATAAACTCCTCCACATCTCCAAGCCTGTTTTCCATGATCTCCATGATATACCTCATATCAGCCTCCCAGTACCTGTGGACAAAGAGATTCCTGAACCTTGCCGTCTTTGTGAGCTTCTCCGCCAGCTCCTCGGGGATAACTTCATGCTTTCCCCGTGTTATAAACATCTCCGCGTACCCTTCAGCCCTTTTAAACCTCTCCGCCGCGATTATGTGGTTGGTGCTGTCATCCCCTCTGTGGGAAGAATCCTTCAGGTTCTAAACAAACCATATAGCAGCTCGCTCATGGGGACTCTTCTTTTACACGATACAGCATATATTTAAGTGGTGAAAGAATCGATAATTAATATGCTAGGATAGAAGAGGGGAAATTTATGCAGGAAAATATTCATGCGGAGATGGAAGAAATCAAGAAAGAAATCCAGAACCTTAAGATTCTGCTCATGAAGGCCGAACGGAAACCCAAGCGGGTTATAAAGTTAAAGGGGATGTTAAAGGGCATAGAAGTAAGCGAGGGTGATATACAGAAGGCTAAAAAGTCCCTCTTTAAATTCGGTGCTTAGATGTACGTAACCGATGCCCACGGGTTAATATGGTTTTTGACAGATGACAGGAAGTTGGGTAAAAAGGCGGATGAAATATTCTTATCTGCCGATAGAGGCGATGTTACTGTTGTAATTCCTTCTATTGTTCTATTAGAAATTTTGCACATCTGCGAGAAACAAAATGCAAAGCTCAAATTTAAGCAGGTTTTCGATATGGTTCAAAATTCATTAAATTATCCTGTATATCCATTAGATATGGATGTTGTTGAAGTTTGCCAGAATATAAAAGAGACCCTCAGCCTGCACGACAGGGTAATAGTCGCAACCGCCAAGCTCTTAAACGCCAAACTCATAACAAAGGATAAAGAAATCATAAAGTCCGGGTTAGTGGAGGTTGTGTGGTAATTCAATGAAAAAATAATTGCTTGTATCTCTATCGAGCTTTACGGAAGGATGTCTACCTGACAATGATGCACAATGGTATGGTTGTGGCTAGAGATAGATGGAATATCCTCTTAAGGCTTGGCATTTTCTGCCCCGATCATGCTCTTAAGCAAAGCATAGAGCGAGGACATCCTTGATAGATATACAAACATCCTCACAATCCGGGACCGGCAAAGTCATGACGATCTATTCTTCTAAAAATAGAAAGAAAACATTAATAATAATGATTATACCGTATATTATAAAAAATAACAATGGCTCATTTTTGAGTGATTCTTCGAAATTAAATAATTTTATAATCGAAAATAGTGATATTATTCCAATTCCATTAAAAAATCTAATCCATTTTACTATATCTTCTGTGACATCAGGTCCCCGAAACATCAGAATTGCGGGAATAAGTAGTAGGAGACTTGCTGCTATTGATAAAACCACTCTTGTAATAACATCATAATTCAAAAAAGTTTCGTCATATATAACAAACAATGCAAAGTATCCTGTTATAAAATAAACGAGGATTCTATCAAGATAAATAAAAAAGTCTTTTATTCTTGGATATTCAAGCATAATTCACTCCCTTTTTATTTTCTCTCTTTTTTATTTGAGCACCTGACCATTGAAATAGAAATTCTTCCGGGGTGCTCTGGAATATTTCTCTAAAAATTTCCTGTAAATCTTTGTCATTCCTATGTCTTCAAGAGGGATGCAAAACATTTCATCTGGATCATCAGGATATTCTCCAAGTCCTATTACTATAAAAGTCTTGATCCCTGTTCTGCGTTCAAAGTCTCTGTATCTATTGAGCTTTTTCTCAGATATCCATTCCATACCATTCTTGAAAGATCTCCAGAATTTACATTCAACAGCAAATTTTTTCCGAGAAGGCCGGTGATAAAAGATAAAATCGGGTTTCATGCTGCTTTTTATAAATCTATCTTTATTATCTTTATATCGTGGAGTTCTATATTCAAGTTCGTAATATTTCTCAGGAAAACCATCTAAAACATAGTCTTCAAAAGCTTCCCCGAGTTTGAAATTTTCAGGTGTGGTGAGTTCATCGACGATAGTATCTGCTATTTTCCGAATTAACCCCACTAGATCACCCTCCAAGTCGAAACTTTTATATACCAGTGTCCTCACTTCTTTATCTGGCGACGACGCATGAAGTCTACACGTGTGCGCATTCGAATGGATGATTATGAGTATCTAAGGGCTCTCGTGATAAGACAGGATACTACTTTTGCTAAGCTCTTACATGAAATTATTAAAGTTTATAAGGGAGAAAAAAGCAGCGAAGTTGGCGACGACGCTGGCTCTCCCTTACCTCCAGCGAAGGAGGCTGATATCTAATGTGCCTTTCTGACTATATAAAATTTACTGATTTTTGCTCCTTTTCACAAGAGGAAAACTTACGGGCCTGCCGGGATTTGAACCCGGGTTTAGAGCTCCGGAGGCTCCCGTCCTGTCCTGGCTAGACTACAGGCCCAATTAATGATGCGGAGCTAACCTTGGTCATACCATCTAAAAAGCTCCTTTCGCATATCTTTAAGCACCGGAAAGTTGTGCCTGAGCATACCCACGTCTTCCACTGCGATATCAACCTCAAGCACAGCCTCCTCTTCGCCAGCCCTCGCGAGCACCTCACCCCACGGCGATATAACGACACTCCCTCCAGCGTAGGAGTTGTGCCTGTCCCTGCCCACGCGGTTACAGGCGAGCATGAAACACTGGTTCTCTACCGCCCTAGCTTTAACGAGCACATCGAAATGCTCCTGGCGTGGTGCTGGAAATTCAGCGCTCAGCAGAAACACCTCACTTCCTCTTAGCACCAGCTGGCGAAAGAGCTCTGGAAAGCGCAGGTCATAGCACGTCGCCAAGCCTAGGGCTGCGCTGTCGCTGCGGACGACGCAAGCTTTGTTGCCGGGGGTGAAGTAGCGCTTCTCCTCCCCGAACAGGTGAATCTTGCGATAGGTGGCAATTATTCCATGCTTGTCCAAAAGCACAAAGGTGTTGTAAAGCTTTCCATGCGCACTTTCCAGGATGGTGCCTGCGATTACCCTGTTCCCGGCCATGCAGCGCAACTTTTGCGTTGTTTCACCCTTCAGTGGCTCTGCGAGCTTCTCAAGGTTTGGAAAGTCAAAGCCAGTGGTGAACAGCTCCGGGAAGAGTACCAGCTCTGCCTGGGTGCGCGAGAGCACCCCCTCCACCTTTTCAAGGTTCGCCTCCTTGTCGCCCAGTGCGACGTCCAGCTGCGCAACTGCCACGCGCATTTCAGAATAGCTCTTGCAGGTAAATTTTGTGCTTTCCAAGCGTGCCCCCGTAGTTGCCTGCCGTAATCCTGCGGACTCCCTCCACCTGTGTGGCTGCCTCTATGCCCAGGCGCATCGCCTCACTCACCGCCTCTGCATCAACCCCGTCGATTACCACCTCTATCACAGCGTTCACGCCAGCGTCCAACGCCGAATCCTCCACCCTATCCTTTAGCGTCGGGCAAAAGCGCTCATTCGTCGTCGCCTGCATGAACTTGTACTTCCTGGAGCCCACCTTTGAACCGCTCGCAACGACCCCGCCCGGGAAGGGGGTAATTGTACCCTCCTGCTTTGCGATCGCCTCCACGGCGCGCTCAGCCGCACTCAGAGCACTCTCTGCACTTGCGGCGAGGATTATAAAGTTTCCACCGGCGACGCCCTTAGCGATGGTCAGGTTCCTCTCTATCAGAAACTCTCCCATCATTATGGGCACGGCCGCCATCTCCCTGCCGTACACCGAGCGGATTTCCTCGTAGCCATCGCCGAAGTACTTGAGTTTGTAGCCCACGTCAACACTCTCTCCCTCACCCAGCGCGAACACCCGCGTGGTGGGGGCGGTGAGCACACACTGCCCGAGGCGCTTTATAAGCTCCATGGGAAGGCGCTTTTTCGGCGCAAACATCTGCACAGCGCACCCAGGACGGGAGTCGGGCGTCTCCTCTCGAGTAAGCATGCGCTCTATCCCCGCCTCAGCGGTGCACGCTATCAGTGAGGTTGCATAGCCGGTAGCCTCAGTGGCAGCAATGCGGGCCCACTTCTCGTTGGTGGCAGTTATTATAAAGCGGGAATACCAGCTGTCAAAGGCTTCAGCAAATGTATCCTCTACCTCAATACCGTTAACCTTCATGTTCCCATCTCCCAGCTGCTCAGGTAAGCTTTCTGCTCTTCAGTCAACGAATCTATCTCCACACCCATGCTCTCCAGCTTTAGCCTTGCGACCTCCTTATCGATGTGTTCGGGCACAGGGTAAACACGAGGCTCAAGCTTTTTGCCTTCTCTGACAATGTACTCTGAGCACAGTGCCTGATTTGCGAAGCTCATATCCATGACGCTGGCCGGGTGCCCCTCTGCGGCGGCAAGATTTATAAGCCTCCCCTCACCGAGGAGGTAAAGCTTGCGCCCATCCTCGAGGGTATACTCGTCCACGTACTCTCTGATTCTGCGCTTGTCCTTGGCGATTTTCTCCAGCGCAGGGATGTCTATCTCCACGTTGAAGTGTCCAGAATTTGCAAGGATTGCACCGTTCTTCATAACTCTGAAGTGCTCCTCCCGTATAACATTGATATCGCCTGTTACCGTGACGAAAATATCGCCTATCTTGGCAGCTTCGTACATCGTCATAACCCGGTAGCCATCCATCACAGCCTCCAGTGCCTTTAGGGGGTCAACCTCCGTCACAACCACATTTGCCCCCATACCGCTGGCGCGCATTGCCAGGCCTCGCCCGCACCAGCCGTAGCCTCCTATCACAAAGGTCTTGCCTGCTAGAAGCACATTGGTGGCACGGAGAATGCCGTCTAGAGTGCTCTGCCCTGTGCCGTAGCGGTTGTCAAAGAGGTACTTTGTACTGGCGTCGTTGACAGCAATTACAGGATATCTGAGCACCCCATCGCGCTCCATGCTCTTAAAGCGGATTACACCTGTGGTGGTCTCCTCGGTACCAGCGATTATCTCCTCGAGAAGTTCCTCACGTGCACTGTGAATCGTCGATACCAGGTCGCCGCCGTCATCCAGGGTTATGTTCGGCCTGTGGTCCAGGGCGCTGTGGACATGCTTGTAGTAGGTCTCCTTGTCCTCGCCCTTTATGGCAAACACAGGTATGCCATATTCCTTCACCAGGCAGGCTGCCACATCGTCCTGCGTGCTCAGTGGATTGGAGGCGCACAGTACAACGCTTGCGCCGCCTGCCTTGAGGGTGAGCATTAAGTTGGCGGTCTCCGTGGTAACATGCAGGCATGCGGAGATGCGCATCCCCTGCAGGGGTTTTTCGCGGGCAAAGCGCTCCCGTATGAGGGCGAGCACTGGCATGTGCATGCCCGCCCACTCTATCCGGAGCTTCCCCTTCTCTGCCAGCCCCAGGTCCTTGACGTCGTAATCCATAACAACCACCTCTTGGCAAAATTGTCAGGCTTACTATAAAAGACTATTCCTGTAATTTTTAGTGGCATTGATAAGTCCATTTTCGAGGAAATAATCCCTCAGGCTCACAACTTTTTTATGGGATGTCATCTTCTCAAATTCCTGCCTCGCCTTCTCGGGGGTAACCTCCACATAGCGCAGGTTTTCGATGAAGATTTCCCTAAGCTTCGTGGCATCCCCATCGCTTTCAAGCAGTGAGGCAAGGGTGAGGTAGTGGTCCCTGATAACCTCCACCAGATTCAGTCCCTCTTTTCCGAGCAGTAGTAACTCGCCCTCCTCCTCTTCCACGAGACCGGGGCACTCTCCGCCATGCTGCCTGAAGTCTATCCTCTTCGCCGGGATGTCTATGTTGGCGTAGTAGGGATAAAGTCTGCACGTCATGGGCTTCGCCTGGTGGATAAAGCACTCCATGCTCAGTGGATTAAAGAAGATGCATCTCCCCGAGTCCTGGAAGGTCTTGAGAATGTAGTACTCCACAAAGTAGTTGCTGGAGTCGAAGCTCCTTCCAACAGAGAAGAAGAAGTCTGTGAGCGTGCTCCTGAACTCCTCCACAAAGTCAGCATCGCCAATAAGCTCAGACATCCCGGTGAGGGTGAGGTAGTCCCAAGCAAATTCCTCAAACCTCTCCTTCTCCATGCCACCAAGGAAGCGCTGGATCGCCGAGACCTCCTGAAAGAACAGCCTTATGCCTATCTTTCTGCTGCTTCCAAAGCAGCACCTGCCGCATCTTTCGCACTTAAAGCCATGTCTTATCGCAGTAAAATCGAGGGTTATGTGCTTCACTGTCTACCTCCACAGAAGAAGGATTGAGCAGGGAAGGGTTCTAACAAGGTGAAATAATATGGGATTGCGACATTGTGCACTCGCGCACAAATCCGTTAGGTTTATATATTATACGTACTATGCAACTACTCGCCTATGGTTGGCCAGCTATTTTTCGAAACCATAGGCACCTCCTCTATACCCCCAAATTAATTTATATTTTGTTGTGATTCTTATTACGGTAGTTTTATGCAGAGGGTGCTGAGAGATACCAAGGTTAGAGATGTGATGACGCGGGGTGTCATAACCGTAAAGTACTATGAGCCCATAAAAGAGGTTCTTGCGGTTATGGTGAAGAGCGACGTTTCTGCGGTTGTTGTTGTGGACGAGCAGAACGAGGCCATGGGGGTAATTTCCACTGTCGACGTGCTGAAGGAGCTCAGGAACAGGAGTGAGAAGGAGGTGGAGAAGATGGAGGCGGAGGAGCTGATGACCCCTTTTACGGTCTCTATTAGCCCGGAAAGCTCACTTCAGGAGGCGGCTGAGCTCATGATAGAGAAGAGGATACATCGCCTTGTTGTGCTCCACGGCGGACATATAGCAGGCGAGGTGCCTGTGGGCATACTCTCAGCCACCGACGTGCTCCGGGTGCTGAATGAAAATTTATAAAAGGTATAAGATGATACCTTTGCATGTTGCTCTGCCGGGCCGGTGGTCTAGGGGTTATGACGTCACGCTTACAACGTGAAGGTCGGCGGTTCGAATCCGCCCCGGCCCATCCAGAGGAGGGGAATCCTTGCCAGTTCCTGAGGAACTGACTTCGACTTCCCTCATAAATATTCGGGAAGTCCCTCCCTTCGTCACCCTATTGCTTCGCGAGACGGGTAACCTTAGGTTAACCCCACCCCGACGGGAAACGATGGTAAATGCGGTGGAAACATAGCGGTATCGTAGATACCGCAATATGTTGATGCAACTGACTGCAGTTGCGTTCTGTATCCGCCCCGGCCCATCGCTTTTTGGTGCTGGTGAGGTGATTGATAGGTAGGAAGCAGGCACCTCCGCAATTTCGTTAGCGAATTTCCTAACGCTCTGGCTTTCTCCAATCAGTTCAATATCTCTGGAGCCTCCTGCGTATAGAGTACCTGAGTTTCCGTTCATAGTTTTTGCTCACCTTCTTCTTACCGCTGAGAAAATCCCGCTCAGCTTTGCTAAGCACAGAGGACACCTCGGATCCGCTGACTAACGCCAGTCGGCAAGCTTCGTCCGGGTATCCTCCGGCAACAATCTCTTTTATCGAAATGGCTCCATAGTGGTTGTAACTCCTATCCCTCATAGGTAGCAGTGCGGTTATCAACAGAAAATTTTTCAACATCTTTTAATTTTTCTTTATATAGTGTGATTTTAGAAAATAGTGTGGAATTGTGCTCACATTTGGTGGAAATTTTTCAACTGGTTATTTTTATTTGAGATAAGAGGTGGTAGTGTTGTCGGTTTCCATAGAGGTTCTTGCCAAGATGTTGAGACACCTTGATGAGGATGCTCTTGAGGAGCTTTTTGACCTAGTGATGGTTGAATATGATACCTCACCTCTGAGTGAAGAAGAAAAAAAGTTGGTATTGGAAGCAGAGAAGGCTTATAAGAAGGGGGATGTGGTTGTCAAGTTCTTAGAGGAAATTTAATGGAATGGAGGATTGTTTTTACAAAAGATTCTTATAAGCAGTATCAGAAATTGAAAAAAGGTTATAGAAAAGCGATTAAGCGGCAGATATTAAAAATGATTGAACAGAAAAGCGCCGATATAAAATCTGTGAAAGGATACGAAAACATTTACAGAATTAGACTTGGAAAATACAGAGCAATATTGAGTATCAATTTTAATAAAAAAGAAATTTTCATTGTAAATATCGAAAAAAGAAGTCGTGTTTATAAAAAGTTTTGATTTGTACGAGTAGATTGCAAGAGAGATAGAGTACAACTGGGGGGTAGTGCTCGCGAATAACTGAGGTAGCTTGACGAAAAGGTATTGGAAGAAAAACATTTAAAGGGGATAGGAAGAGATAAATACGTAAAGAGGTCATGAAAATGGTAAATCTTGGCGAAAATGGCATCAATGAAGAAGATAGACGAATACACGAGGCGGATTGAAACTCTGGAAAAAGGTTGGCAATTTATCTCACGAAATCAGGGAGATGCGTATTGAGATGGGCGGAATGCGTTACTGAGGTTAAGACTCAGCTCGACCGCATTGAGGACAACCTTGAGTTCAAGGATAGGCTCGCCGCGCTGGAGAAGGAAGTGGCACTGTTAAAGCAGGAGAGGGGCTCCAGCTTGTTGGAGCATCGAAAATTAATTAAGAGGTTACTCCTACATTAATACCTCAGAACACGCGGCCGTAGTATAGCCTGGCTAGTACACGAGCCTGCCACGCTTGTAGCCCGGGTTCAAATCCCGGCGGCCGCATCTTTTCCTCATGAAACCGGAGCTTCATAGCCCTATTGCTGTGCAATAGGGCAATATGTTGATGCAACTGACTGCAGTTGCGGCCGCATACCTCTCCTTCTGCGTACTCTTTATATACCTGTAAAAATCAGTGGTAGAGCATGAAACAGAGCACAAAGATAGTCATAGCGATTTTTGTGGCGGTGGTCATCGCCGCCGGTTTCATCCCACTTAAGAGTGGTGAGGTGAAGGAAACTCCCGAGCCAAAGAAGTTGCTGGAAGAGGAGCTTTTAAAGCGCGGGATTGTCTTTGAGGACTATTATACCACAACCTCGGCGGAGCTTGAGAAAGCCCTCGGCGTGGATATCCCAGCAAAAGGCAGCGAAAGGGTGGGTTTTCTGATGTTTCGCTCGCCCCTCGCTGAGGAGGCTGCTGTATATGAGCAGGCAGCGGAGGCTGTAGCGTCCGTATTTCCCGGTGTTGAGGCTGTGGCAATGCTGCGCCTCGAAACCAAGAACCCCACTCTTGTGTATGCCCCCGTAAATGTGCAGAGCTACGCCAGTATGGAAAAGATTCAGCTTGATGTGAGCAGACTGCTGGATAGAGATAAGAGAGGAGAGCTTCTGCGCAGGGCTCTGGCTGAACGGGGTATAAATGTGGATAAGGTTTACATATTCTCACGTGAGGAGGCCACCAACCTCAGTATAAACCTGAGCAGCGCAGGTGAGGTTGCGCTAATAGCAATAAGGGCCACAGAAGAGGAGTTTCCAGGCAGGCTGGCAGAGAGCTTTGCAACCGCCTTCGGAAGGGATAGGTTTATAGAGCTGGTGGTGGTGGGCAACCTTCTTGTGAAGGATGTGAAGGCTATAACCTTCTACTACATCACAAGGGAGGATTATGAGAGAATAATTGTAGCTGGAAAGCCCCTCAAGCTTGAGGAGCTTCCATCAATAGAGATACCGGTGGAATAGCTCATCCAGGGGCAAGGCTTTTGAGCCTCTCGCATATTATCCCCATCACAGTGCAGGTTTCCAGAGGTATACCCCAGCCGGTGAGCTCGACGTGCTTTTTAACCATCTTCAGGAATCCTCCCGGCAGCCCCTTTCTTCCCAAGCCCATTACCAGGCATGCCCTTCTGCCAGAGGCTATCACCTCCTCAATCCCCACCCTTTTATCTTCACTCGGTCTTGAGGTTGTTGCGATAAGTTCTCCCACCTCGGGAAGAAGGTTGTTATCAGGATAGGGAAGGACGAGAAGGCGGCCCTCCTCCCTTAAAAGTTTTAGATAGGCACCACCTTTACCGATATTCGTCTCCGCAGAAACGCGCTCAACAGCCTCCTCTTCATTTTCAAAGGGAAATCCAAAGAGCACAAGCTTAATGCCATAGGCATAGCACAGCGGCGCAGCCCTTGCAATAGTTCTCGTGTGAACCACATTCAGGGCGCCGTGATAGGTATTGTAGAGCCCGAGAGAGAACCTATCCATGCCCTCCGGCGCAGGCATCTCCGGCACAGCTGGCGGGCGAATTTCCTGCTTCTTCGCTTGTGGGTGTTTTTTTAGGGCGCTTTTATCCTGCTCCAAGCCGCGCAGGTAGAGAAGGATTTTATCGGCATCTTCAGGGCATGCTATGCGGGATGTTATCCTCTGGACATTCATGCCAGACTCAACGCCAAGCTTCGAAGCAATTTTGAGCGCCTTTATCCTCTTATTCCCCCCCAGCTTTTTAATCTTCTCAAAGATTTCATCCTCCTTTCCAGCGGAGAAGTAAGCCTTTATAACCTGCTTCATGGGTGCATAGTAGTGCTTTGGGCTTTCAATTCCTGCGGCAATGTCAAAAAGCCTGTCCAGCTTCTCTGCACCTGCTCTCCTCATCCTCTTTGCAATTACCTCCAGAATCTCAGCCCTCCTCCACTCCTGGGGAACTTCTTCAGCCTTCTTCAGTGAGAGGTCGAAGTACCTTCTGTATCCTCTCTCACCCCCCAGGGTGCCTCTCAGTGCGATGTAGCTTATAACCTCTGCACTGTAGTAGCTGTCCGGGATTTTCACCGCTGCATCCAGAATTAGGCTAAGGTCATCGACTTTTCCAAAAGATTCTCTGAATATCCTCTTCAGACCGCGGCTATATGATGGAATATGGCTGGATTTGAGCCTTTTAATCTTTTCTCTGAGTTTGTTCATTGAGTATTCCATGTTTTTAATCTTAAATAAATATCTTCGCCAGGAACAGGCAAGCTTATTTATACCTTCCGTGCCCCTAACGATAAAAATAATCCCTGAAGTGAAGGGAGGTTTAGGCAAGAGATGCTCCATGTGGTCATAGCCGAGGCGGAAGTTGAACTTATACCTGAGGAGATTGCAGGGCACCCGGCGATAAGGAAAGAAGCCAGCCGGAGGCGGAAGAAGCCGGAGGCGATGCTCCTGGATGCGTCGCTGCACCATGCTGCGATGCGCACCCTGAGCGAGGGGGAGCGCCGCGGGCGTCCGGATATAGCGCACTACACCCTGCTTGCCCTGCTGGAGTCCCCTTTGAACAAGCTTGGCAGGCTTCGCTGCTACCTGCATACCCGCAACGACGAGGTGATATTTATAAACCCGGAGACGCGCCTGCCCCGTGCATGCTGGCGCTTCAGAGGGCTGATGGAGAAGCTCCTGAGGGAGGGAAGGATAACCGCTGGCGAGGTAACACTGCTGGAGGTGAAGCGCATGAGTGTTGCCCAGCTTGTGCGCAGCCTTGGTTCAGGGCATGTTGCGCTTCTCAGCGAAGATGGAAGCTTTGCCGAGGTGTGGGAGCTTGGGGCCAGGCTGGCGAGCAGCCGCAACCCCTGCGTTATAATAGGCGGTTTTCCGAAGGGCGGCTTCAGGCACAGCTACAGCTTTGCCGATGAGCGTGTTGCTATATTCACATCCCCCCTCGCTGCCTGGAGCGTTGCCGCAGAGGTGGTGGGCAGCTACAGGAGGTGCATGGCTAATGCGCAGACGCAACCTTAAGCTGGAGCGCCGGATCGCCAGGGAGCGCATAGAGATACTCATGCAGCGCGCCAGTGAGGTTTTTGCGAGCGACGCTGCGCTGGCAAAGCGCTATGTGGAGCTGGCGAGAAAAATTGCAATGCGTTATAACGTTAGGTTTCCCAGGAAGTGGAAAAGGTTCTTCTGTAAGGGGTGCGGAAGCCTTCTCGTGCCGGGCGTAAACATGCGGGTGCGCTGCACAAAGCAGCGGGTGGTAATAACCTGCCTGGAATGCGGGCGCGTGAAGCGCATCCCCTATGTAAGGGAAAAGAAGGCGAGAAGAAATGAAGCTAGGCTCAAAGGAAAGGAAAAAGTTTAAAAAGGTGCTGCACCATACCCAGGCAAGCGTAACAATAGGCAAGGGTGGCACAGCTTCGGCCAGGGCTGAGGTGGACCGCCAGCTTGAGGATAAGGAGCTTATAAAGGTAAAGGTGCTCAAGAGCGCCACTGATGAGAAGAACATGGCTGAAATTGCAAAAGAGATTGCAGATGCTACTAACGCCGAGGTAGTTGAGGTTATAGGCAGGACCTTCGGCTTATTCAGACCAAGGCGGAAAAATCGCAAGGAGGATTGACATGGCAACAGTTTATGATGTTCCAGCTTCTGAGTTAATCCGCGAACTCTCAGCGGAACTAAAGAAGATTAAGAGCATAAAGCCGCCAGAGTGGGCAGCCTTTGTTAAAACAGGCACAAATCGCGAACACGCTCCGACGCAGAAGGACTGGTGGTACACCCGCACAGCCTCGGTGCTCAGGAAGATTCATATGCACGGGCCTGTGGGTATACAGACGCTGCGACGCTGGTATGGCGGCAGGAAGAATCGCGGCTATGCTCCTGATTCAGTGCGAAGAGGTAGCGGCTCAGTGATTCGCAATATCCTGAAGCAGCTTGAAGCCGCGGGTTTGATCGAGAAGACAGAGCAGGGGCGCAGAACCACGCCAAAGGCGATGAGCCTCCTTGACAAGACGGCGGCGAAGATAATACGCCGCAAACCCGAGCTTCAGAGGTACAGGTGATTTTATGGACGACCTGGAGGAGCTGAAGCGCAAGAAGCTGCAGGAGCTGCAGCGTCAGCTTCAGGAAGAGGCTGCGCGTCAGGAGCAGCTCCGCCAGGTTGAGGAGCAGAAGCGCATTGTACTCAAAAGCATACTCACACCCGAGGCGAGAAGCAGGCTGACCAACATAAAGATGGCGCGCCCCGAGTTCGCTGCCCAGATTGAGGCGCTGCTGATTCAACTCGCCCAGGCGGGGCAGGTGAAGCAGCGCATTACCGATGAGCAGCTGAAGGATATACTTCGCCGCCTGAGCGCTAAAAGGCGGGATATAAAGATAAGAAGGATCTGATGAAAGTTAGCCTGCTCTACAGCGGGGGCAAGGACAGCTCCCTCGCAGCCTGGATGCTGAAGAGGTTGGGCTATGAGGTAAAGCTTGTGACGGTGGGCTTTGGTTACGCAGACTTTGCCCGCTACGCGAGACAGAGTGCCCTTGCTCTGGGCTTTGAGCATGAGGTGAAGAAGCTGGGCCAGGAGGTGCTCCGCGAAGCGTGCGAACGCATCGCCATGGACGGCTTTCCAAGGCATGGCCTGAGCCTGCTGCACCTCGCTGCCCTTGAGGCACTTGCAATGGAGAGCAAAATCATCGCCGACGGGACGCGCAGAGATGACCGCGTGCCCATGCCCAGGCAGGCTGAGGTGCAGAGCATAGAGCAGCGCTACGGCGTTGCATACATTGCGCCGCTGCGCGGCTTTGGCTCAGGGAGCATAAAACATTTAACCTCTTGCCTGTTTAATATTGAATATGCACCCAGTGAAGCTTCGAGAAGCGCCGACTATGAGAAAGAGGTGAGAGCATACCTGAAGGATAAGGGTTACGACGTTAACAAAATATTTCCAAGGCACATGCAGAGCAGGGTGACAGGATATAAAGGTGATGAGAATGAGTAAGGTTTCACTTCCCCGTAAATTGAGGCTTGCAAAGGCCATGAAGCAGAACCGTCCCGTACCTGTGTGGGTGGTTGCCAAGACCATGGGAAGAGTGCGCACCCATCCAAAACGCAGGTTCTGGAGAAGAAGCACACTGAAGGTGTAGGTGTTTAAAATGGAGAGAATATACACCATCCGTTTCCACAGGATAAAGCGAACGCCTCGCACAAAGCGCACAGCTAAGGCAGCGCGTTATCTGCGCCGGTTTATTGAGAGGCATATGAAGAGCGAGCGCGTGCTGATAGGAGAGGAGCTCAATGAGAAGCTCTGGGAGCGGGGAATCCAGAAGCCCCCGGCCAGGCTGAGGGTTAAGGCAGAGAAGCAGGACGATGGTAGCGTGATTGTGAACCTCGCGGAGTCGTAGCGATGCTTCTCCGGGTGGATTACAACAGCAACCCGAACATTGGAATCCTGGCGGTAGCCAATGATAGCGTTGCGATAGTGCCCAGAGATGCCCCTGAGAGCTTTGTTGAGGCAGCAAGAAAGGCGCTGGAGGTAGAGGTAATTCGAACCAACCTGTGCAGAACCTCGCTGATTGGCGCTATGCTCGCAATAAACAACAACGGCGCAGTGGTGAGCGACCACGCGGAGCAGAGTGAGGTTGAGGCATTGGAAGGTGCAGGTTTGAATGTGGCAGTGGTGAAGGAGAAGCACAATGCCCTGGGCAACCTCATCCTTGCGAGCGACGAGGGCGCGGTTGTGTTTAAGGGGCTGAGAAAGAGCACAAAGCGAGCAGTGGAGGAGACCCTGGACTGCGATGTTACAGAGACGACCTCGCTGGGCAGGTTTCGCACCGTGGGCAGCGTGGGTGTTGCCACGCGCAGAGGCGTGCTTCTTCATCCCTCTCTGGGTGAGGCGGAGCTGGAGCTTGTGGAAGAGGCGCTGGGAGTTAAAGCTGAGATAGGTACTGTTAACATGGGGGTGGGATTCGTTAAAACGGGTCTGGTGGTGAACTCCAGGGGAGCTCTCCTGGGAAGCGAGACCACCGGTCCGGAGATAATGCGGATTCAGGATACCTTTGAGCTCATATGAGGTGGTAGCATGGTGGTTAAGACCTTCAGAATAAAGGGCAGATTTCTAATGGGCAGGTCAATGCAGCCCTTTGTGTGGGAGTGCAGGGCTGTAGATGTTACAAAGGCCTACGAGAAAGTTTATTCAGAGTTTGGAAGTAAGCACCGCACTAAGCGGCGAAACATACTGATTGAGGAGATTGAGGAGATTGAGCCCTCGCAGGCAAGGGACCCGACGGTCAGGATTTTTGCAGGAGTAGAGGGACGATGACCGAGGAGAAGGGCATACCCGTTGAGAAGGTACTTGCGGATTATGAGATGATGCGCTCCCAGGCGGAGGCGCTCCAGCAGAACCTCGACCTGATAAACCAGCACATCGCCGAGTTCAGGCTCACCCTCTCCACCCTTGAGGAGATAGAGAAGCTGGAGGATGGGAATGAGATTCTGGTGCCAATGGGCTCAGGCTCCTTTACCAAGGCAGAGATTAAGGATACGGGCAGTGTTATTCTGAGTCTTGGTGCAGAGGTGGCTGCGAGGAAGAGTATAGACGAAGCCAAGCTTGACCTCCAGGCGAGGGTGGAGGAGCTTGAGAAGGTACGCGAGGAGCACAACTCGCGTCTTGGCGAGATTATGAAGAACCTCGAGGCCATTGCGCCGGTGGTGGAGCAGATACTTGCGGCGATGCAGCAGTCACAGCTCCAGAGGGGCGAGGATGTTCGCGCACCTAAGGGCTAAGGTAGGGGAGCTTACAAAGAAGCTCGCAGGCGGCGGGGAGGATAGGCCGGGCGTAGCCGAGAAGACCTTTGCGCTGCTGCGCGGCGAGGTGGTGCTGGACGAGTCTAAGCTCGAGGAGCTTCTGAGCGAGTTTGAGCTGGCTTTGCTGGAGAGCGATATTGCCCTGGAGGTGGCAGAGAAGATTATCTCAGACCTCAAGCAGAGTCTGCTCGGCAAAAAGTTCAAGCGCTCAGAGCTTGAGGCTGCAATAAAGGCCAGCCTGGAGAAGAGTCTGAGGGAGATTCTGGACCTGCCCAGCGCAGGTATAGAGGAGATGATCCGGAGGAAGAAGGAAAAGCCCTTTGTTATACTCTTCGTGGGAATAAACGGCACTGGCAAGACGACGACGATAGCCAAGATTGCCCACCGCCTTCTCAGCAGGGGGTTGAGCTGTGTTTTTGCGGCCAGCGACACCTACCGCGCAGGTGCAATAGAGCAACTTGAAAGGCATGCTGAGAAGCTTGGCGTAAAGCTGATTAAGCACAAGCGCGGCTCAGACCCTGCGGCTGTGGCCTATGATGCAGTTGAGCACGCCAGGGCGAGGGGTAAGGATGTGGTGCTCATAGATACTGCGGGCAGGATGGAGACGAATATCAACCTCCTGGAGGAGATGAAGAAAATTGCAAGGGTGGCAAAGCCCGACTTGGTGGTCTTTGTTGGCGACGCACTCACAGGCAACGCCGCTGTGGAGCAGGCGGAGCGCTTCAACAGCGCCGTTGAGATAGATGGGGTTATACTCACCAAGGCGGATGCCGATGCCAAGGGCGGCGCTGCGATAAGCATAGCTCATACTATTCGCAAACCCGTGCTCTTCCTTGGCACAGGGCAGAGCTATGAGGATTTGGTGGAGTTCAGTGTCGACTGGCTCATTAGGGAGATTCTGGGGTAGTCGGTATTTTTCTAACTTGTTTGGTTCTTAAATTTGGATACAGTTAGAGTCCTGCCTCCAGCACACGTGCCTAATAACTTTTATCATAATAATTTTTATAAATAGTAATTTAGATTATTATAATCATGCTTACTGATTTTGTTAACAGGCAGGAGGAACTGAGGTATTTAGAAAGTGCATATCAGTCTGAGAGGTTTGAGTTTGTGGTGATTTATGGGAGGAGGCGAGTTGGAAAGACGGAGCTGGTGAAGCGCTTTATGGAAGGGAAAAAAGTCATATACTTCCTAGCAACTGCCACAACAAAACTGGATAATATAAGAAGATTTAAAGAGGCTTCAAGGAACATTGTTGATCTGGGGTATATAAGGGACGACTGGGAGGATATATTCAGATATCTGGCTGAGAATGTAAAAGAAAGGCTGCTGGTGATTATAGATGAGTTTCCATATCTTATAGAGAGCGAGAAGGGACTGACATCAAAGTTCCAGGCGATAGTTGATTTATATCTAAATAATACAAAAATATTTTTAATTTTCCTGGGTTCATCAGTTTCGATTATGGAAAAAGAACTCCTGTCTTACAAATCTCCCCTGTATGGCAGAAGGACTGGACAGATAAAAATTCAGCCACTGAGTTTTATAGATGCCATGGAATTGCTTAAAAAGGATCCTGAAGAAACAGTAAAAATTTATGGCGTAACAGACGGAATCCCTGCATATCTCAGAGAATTTAAGGAAAATATGGGCTTCTGGGAACTTGTGCACGAGAAAGTTTTGAGACCTGGCAGCTATTTGAGGGAAGAGCCCCTCTTTATTTTGAGGCAGGAATTCAGAGAACCTTCAACCTATATGTCAATAATGGAAGCTATAGCTCTGGGGCATCATAGGGTGGGTGAGATTATAAATTTCTGTGGATTTAGGGATAAAACAGGGATTTCTCCATATTTGAGGAATCTGGAATTTTCTGGATATATAGTAAAGGAGAAGCCATTACTTTCCAAAATGAAAAAGGGATATCTGTATAGGCTGTCTGATAATTTTTTCAATTTCTACTTCAGATTCATATATCCAAATCTATCAGAGTTGGAAATTGACGAGCTGCGCCTTCTTGAGAGGATAAAGAAGGAATATGACTCATATCTGGGATTAACATTTGAAGGAATAGCCAGGGAAGTTTTGATTGAATTCAACAGGAGAGGTCTACTCCCTTTTAAATTCACAAAGATTGGCAGATGGTGGCACAGGGGCAGGGAGATTGATGCAGTGGCTTTAGACGAGGATACAGGGGAAATATTATTCCTTGAGGTTAAGTGGAGTGATTTGAGCGAAAGAGAAGTTAAAAGGATTTTAAGAGAGCTAAAGGAGAAGGCAGGATATGTGGAGTGGTATAAAAAAGATAAAGGGTATTTCGGAATATTTGCTAAAAGAATAGAAAACAAGATTGAGCGGAGTAAAAATCTTGGTGCGTTGCTTTTTGATTTGGGAGATATCTCCAGCTTAAAATAATGCGCTGACTTTGAGCACGTGTTTCCTCAAGGTTTGAAAGCCTCAGCGGGACGACCTCGAAATTAAACCTGCGACAATAAGCGTCGTGCCAACAGCGCCGGTCAGGCAGGCGAAGAGGAGCAGCAGCACCGCGGCGGTTATGCCTGTGGCAACCTCGCCCGGGTTCTGAAGTGCAGCAATGCCCTGGGGTGAGGGGTGCAGCACGCTCCCGTAGATGGAGAATAACTCTTGGTTGCTGCTGATTATATCCAGCGCCTTCCTAAAAGCGAGATAGGATAGGGTAGCGAGTGCACTTCCCACCAGAATAAGACGAGTCCTCATCTCAGAAAACCGGCGCGGCATCGCTGT
The DNA here is from genome assembly GCF_054014795.1 of Candidatus Pyrohabitans sp. Classification (NCBI taxonomy): domain Archaea; kingdom Methanobacteriati; phylum Candidatus Hydrothermarchaeota; genus Candidatus Pyrohabitans; species Candidatus Pyrohabitans sp. The sequence goes on from NZ_JBPMGE010000053.1 coordinate 22,661, forward strand.
CCTCAATCACCTCAAGCATCTTGGCAATGTGCTCTGTGAAGGTGTACTCCGGCTCAAAGTCGTAGCCGGAGATGAGCAGCTTTTCTATCGCCTCCGCGAACCTCTCTGCCTCGCTCTCCAGCTGTTCACGACTCTTGTTAGCGATTATCCTCTCCGCCTCGCTCGCTGGCGTGGAGCTGTTGTACCCGAAGATCTCCAGCTTGAGCTTCTCTATAATCTCCCTCACGCGGGGGTTTGTGACCTCACGGTACTGGAAACTCCAGTGGTTCTTCAGCTTTACGAGATGACGGAAGGTATCCTCATCCAGCTCAATCACCCTCTTCATTGCGACCACTACTCCTGCAGAAGCTCCAGAGATGAATAGGGTATGCTAACCTCTACCGCAGCCCTGAAAACAACAGGCACAAGCATAAAGTCCTGCGCCCTGCGTAGCGCACGCCTTCGCGAATCCAAGAGCGCAGCGTCGTTTAGCACCAGGCTAACAGCGTAGAACACCTCATCCTTCTCTGCGAGGATGTCGGGTGAAGCCTGGGCTTCTCCCTCCTTATTAAGGCGGGCGATATATTCAAGCAGCGCAGAGCACCTATCTTCTCCCAGGGCGCTGCGCATCTTCTCCGCCTCTCTTTCAGAGCCCGGGAAACTCCACACCTTGAACCCAGCTCTGCCGAGCACATCGAAGGCGACCTTTCTTCCAATATCCTGGAGTTCATCCTCAAGATTGAGGCTCTTCTCGTACTCCTCGATGGCTACCACCCCAGTTTTAATTGTATCTAACAGGTATTTCTACCTACCGTTGCTTTTATATAAAACCTCGACAATAAATAACATGAGGTGTCAGAATGCCAATGCTCGGTGGTCAGGAGCTGCTCATAATTCTCCTTATAGTCCTGCTTCTCTTCGGCGGGAGCAAGCTGCCCGAGTTAGCACGCTCCCTTGGCAAGGCAAAGAAGGAATTCAAGAAGGGAATAGAAGAGGAAGAAGAGGAGAGCAAGGAAGAGAAGAGTGAAAAGAAAGAGTAGGCGAGGCGAATGCTGGGCAACAGTGAAATCCTGGTAATACTAATTTTTGCCCTCCTCCTGTTTGGTCCGCAAAAGCTACCCGAACTGGCACGCTCCCTTGGCAAGGCTGTATCTGAGTACAGACGTGCCGCCCGTGAGCTTGAGGAGGAGGTTACCCGTGAGCTCAGTGGTGCAGGCAGAGAAATCAGAGAGATTCAGGATGATTTGAATGAACTTCGCGCCATCGCCAGGGACCTGGACATAGAGCCGGGGGAGATGAGCAGGGAGGAGCTGCTGAAGGAGATTAAAAGGCGAACCTCCAAGCCCTAGCTCCTGAGCACACGCCATGCGTGGGTGTATATGTTCATCCTCTTTCCCCGCACAAAGCCTATCAGTGTTAAACCTGTGCGCTCCGCCGCGAGAATGCCCGAGAATATCGGCGCCGTGCGTGATGCTATCAGCGGGATGCCAACACGTGCCGCCTTAATCACCATATCGCCGGGCATTCTGCCGGAGGTTAAAATGTAGCTGTGCTCGAGGTCAACGCCGCGCTCTGCGCCCAGACCTATAATCTTGTCTATAGCCACGTGCCGGCTCACATCCTCCACCAGCAGGAATGCGTCGCCGCTCACCAGCGCAGCGCTGTGCACTCCGCCGGTGCGCCTCCAGAGCGTGCTCTGCTCCTGCATCCTGCGCATGTTCTCAAAAATCTCACTCGCGCTGAACCTTGCCTCCGAAGCCACGCCTATCCCCTCCTCCTTAATTCTGGTGCGCCATCCCGTTAGACACTCGCTGGATATGTAGCGCTCAAAAGCCTCGAGGATGCTATCATCGGCGAGTACACGAATCTCAGTATCATCAACCTCTATGCTGCGTATCGTCTCCCTGCTCTTGACGAAACCCTCACCCAGACAGTAGCCCAGGGCAAACTCACGTTCATGTCCCGGAGATAGTTTAACACTGGCTATAACCTTACTGTTAATCACCAGCCTTAGGTCGCGCTCAAGCGCCACCTCGTCAAAGGCTTCTTTGCCGTTCTTAAGCACCCTGACCTTGATCCACTTGTCCATGCTTTAATTATGGCATGGCAGGTTTTATTTTTACTGCTCAGATGATGGGTACGACAAATGCCTTCATTGCGCTCTGCACAAATAAAAATCTCAGGGTTAATCCGCCCAGAAGCACTAGAGCAAAGAACGCGGGGAGAGGTACATGCTTCCTGGTTATCAGCACATAGCCCAGCCCAACTGCCGGGAGCAGGATGCCAAGCACCATGAGCACCAGCCAGAAGACTATAGAGTAAGCGCCGGAGAGCATGAGTATCGCAGACTCCGCAGCCATGCCGGGCTGTGCCTTCATCGTCAGGAGATAGAGGGGCACTTCGACGGCCTCGATTA
>NZ_JBPMGE010000054.1:0-13725 GCF_054014795.1 Candidatus Pyrohabitans sp.
ATTGCCTTGGAGATAAGCGCCCCCAGGGCTAGGCCGAGGCTTCCACCCAGGGCGCCTATCAGCGCAGACTCCACCAGGAATATCCTGAGAATCATCCTGTCGGTTGCGCCAATCGCCTTCATCACACCTATCTCGCGGGTGCGCTCCAGCACCGAGGTGAGCATTGTGTTCATTATAATAACCCCGCCCACAATTATTGATATGCTCGCTATGCCACCGAGCACAAAGGTCACTATTGTTATCACCGTGGATATCTGCTCTGCAAGCTGCTCAGTGGTCATAACCTCAAAATCCTTACCTCCGCGGCGCTTCTCCAGCACATCCTCAATTTTCTTTGCCAGGGTTTTTACAACCTTTTCGTTCTCTGCAACAACCCAGAGCATTGTTATCTCGTCGCCAGCGTCGTAGAGGTCCTGCGCAGCCTTGATGGGCATATAGACGCTCGAATCGTCCTCCGTATTACCTATCTCCTCAAAGATGCCCACAACCTCAAAGCGGCGCTGATTGACCTTGATACTCTCCCCCACATTTATCTTCTTGTCAAAAAACTTCTCTGCAACGCGGTAGCCTATGTTGACGCTTTTAAGCTCCCTGTCGCTAAAAAACCTCCCCTCGCGTATACTGTAGAACTCTCTGAAGTAGTCTGCACCCTTCCTCTCCACGCCGGTAACATATATCTCCTTCTTCTCACCCCTGTACTCTACTGTGCCCGGACGGTAGAAGATGGGAAGCACATCCTTCACATTGGGCAGGTTCTCAACGGCGCGAAGGTCGGCCTGGTCGAAGGGCTTGAACTCTGTGGGCGCACCCCCTGCGGCGAAGGCATGGGGAGGGGTTACAATTATCTTATCTCCCCCCAGCGCATCTAGCTGTTCAGATATGCTTGTGCGCATGCCCTCCCCTATGGAAACCATGGCCACGATTATGGCAATGCCTATAACTATCCCGAGGACAGTCAGGAAGGTGCGAAGCTTGGCCTGGGTCATGTTCTTGACCGAATAGTTCAGCTCTTCCATCATGCCCTGAGGGCCTCCACGGGGTTGAGCTTAAGGGCGCGGTACGCCGGGTACAAACCAGCGGCTATTCCAATAACCAGGGAAAAGGAAAGGGCAAAGAGCACAAGCTGGGGCGAAACCACCGTGGTGAGCACACCCTCGCCTAGATAGCGCGCCGCCGCCAGATTTATTGCCCGGGAGATGGCATAACCCAGCGCAACGCCTATCCCGCCACCAACCAGACCGAGGAGTGCAGCGTCGGCGAGAAATATGCCCATAACCTGCATGTTGCTCGCACCGGTGGCCTTAAGTATGCCTATCTCACGGGTGCGCTCAGTAACATTCATAATCATGGTATTTGCTATGCCTATTGCACCCACAATAAGCGACACCGCCGCAAGGCCGCCGAAGACCACCTGCACAATGCGGTAAGCCTCGCCCATCCGCTCAATTATCTCCTTCTGCGTCATTACAAAGAAGTTCTCCTTTGAGCCCTTCCTTTTCTCCAGCAACCTCTCTATCCTCAGTCTCGCTGCATCGATATTTGTGCCCTTATCCACCCTTGCTATTATGAGTGTTACCCTATTACCGGCGCCGAAGATCTCCCGGATGGTGTCGAGGTCGGTGTAGAGGGTATAGTCCTTCTCCCTGTCACCGGTTTTCTTGAAAACCCCGACCACCTCAAAGTTTATACCGTGAATCTTTAGGGTGTTGCCCACATTCACATCCCGTGTAAAGACGTCGGTGGCAACGCCGTAGCCGACAACCACCTTGTACACATCCCCCCGCTGAATCCATCTGCCTTTCAGCAAACTGTATCCACTTGCACCGCCGCCAAAGGTAGCCTCCGCCTTCTCGGGGTCTATCCCGTATATACGTACTATCTTCCTCTCATCCCGAAACTCCACGTCGCCGGCGACACTGTATAGGGGCGAGACGAAGGCGACCCCGGCAACCCTCTGAATCGCATCTGCATCGTCGTCTGTAAGGGTGGTTGCAGCGGTACCATAGGCTATCCTTGGCACAATAAAGACCTTATCGCTTCCCAGCTGCTCCAGTTGCTCCTTCAGTGCTGCCTTCATGCCAGAGCCTATGGATATCATGGACACCACCGCCATTATACCGATAATCACACCGAGTAATGTGAGGAAACTTCTAACCTTGTGGTGTCCCAGGTTTTTGAGGGAGAAGCTTAAATATTCAAGCATAATATACCATCCTCCGGAAAGTATAAAAAATTGCTGGGAGATTAAATATCAGATTTCACAATTACTCCATCTTTGAGTTGCACCTTCATTCTCGCCCGTCTTCCAAACTCAACGTCGTGGGTCACGAGAACAAGGGTTTTGCCCTGTTTATTCAGCTCCTCGAGAAGTTGGATAACCGCCGCACCGGAGGCTGAGTCGAGATTTCCGGTAGGCTCATCGGCAAGTATAATCTCCGGGTCGTTGGCCAGAGCACGCGCAATAGCAACACGCTGCCTCTCTCCGCCGCTCAGCTCTGCCGGCTTGTGGTGCAGCCTCTTTCCAAGGCCCACAAGCTCAAGCAGCTCTGCTGCACGCTGCATTCTTTTTCTGCGGCTCATGCCCGCGAACCACATCGGCAGAGCCACATTCTCCAGTGCGCTGAGCTTATTAATGAGGTTGAACTGCTGGAAGACAAAGCCCACCTTCTTTCGCCTGAGGAGCGCCAGCTGGTCGTCGTTCAGCTTTGCTATATCCACGCCATCGATGTAAACCTTTCCACTGGTGGGGCGGTCCAGGGCGCCTATTAGATTCATGAGGGTGCTCTTTCCCGAGCCCGAAGGACCCATTATGGAAGCGTACTCACCACGGGGGATGCCCAGAGTAATCCCGCGTAGAGCTGGCACTTCCACCTTCCCGAGGCGATAGATTTTCACCACATTCTCGAGTTTAATTATCATAGCGAGTACCTAAAGCTGGGTGCCTCTTCTTCTGCGCCACAGGGCGATGCCGACCAGGAGCAGAACTGCAATGCCTGCAAGGAGCTTTGGAGAAAATCGCCTTTCAGGGCTTGTGAGGACAACCTCAATCTGCTTCTCCTCCTCACGGAGTTCGCCCTTCTCGTCCAGATAATAAATCTTCACCGGCAGAAGGTAGCGTCCGGGTTTGGCCTCACGTCCCGCCTCGAGGTCAAAAATGGCTGTGGAGGTATCGTCCTGCTTTATTGTGCCCAGATAGGATGTAAGGCTGCCCGAGAACTCCGCGGGTGGTGAAATTTCAACCTTCACCGCTTTTGCATCCTGTGTGCCTATGTTCTCAAGCTGCACCGATAGCGTAAAAGCCTGGCCGGGCACAGGCCTGGTGGGTGAGGTATCCAGACCTGCAATTTCCAGATTTGCAGGTTCCTTCTCAGATACAAAAACCTCAACATCCCTGCTCAGCTGCTCCTGTGCATCAGCCTCACTTGTATAACTGATACTTACACCAATCCTGTTCTCCCCTGTCTCAGCCTTCTTCCCTGCCTTCAGTGAAAAGGTAGCTGTGGCCCTGCTTCCCCTGTCCAGGGTGCCCAGAAAGGCCATGCTCTCACCCGTAATCCCTTGAGGAAGAGCAAGCTCAACTTTCACATTCTCTGCCTTCGCTGTACCTATGTTCTCAAAGCTCATGATTAAGGTGAAGTCTGTATCAGGGTATATCCGCGCGGGCGTTTTGTTTATCCCGCTTATCATAATCTCGGGCTTACCAACCACCTTCAGCCCGAACTCGAGAGTCTGGGTGTTCAGCTCACCCCTCGCATCCCTCCAGGTGAGCACAATGGGTACAGCATAGGTGCCAAATGCAGCATTCTTATCTACATAAACAGGATAGCTGAATGTAAACCTCTCGTGCTGGAGTATTGCGCCGAAATACATGGTTGGCTGCCCTTCAATGGCGCGTTTAGTTACATACACCTTCTTCGCCCCCAGCACCCCCAATGGTGATTTTGACTCCGGGTCGATAGTAGCATGTACATATGCAGCGTAGTCTGTCCCCAGGTTGGCTATTGTTATGTTAAGTGTGGTGGTCTCGCCGGGGGAAACCTGCATCGGGGAAACCTCCATAACATAGAAATCCACATTGTCGGCAAATGCGACGGGGATGAGAAGCATCCAGCAGATCAAAATTGCCAACCTCATCCAGCTCCCTCTGCTCAAATCCTGTATCATTCATCCCGGAGGCAGGTATATATAACTTGCGGCACGGTAAAGTTAAATCAGTTTATGAGGTTAATCCAGAGTAAAATATTTAAATTAGGCACTATATTATGTTAACACTCTGGAGTGGTAGCTCAGACTGGGAGAGCGCTCGACTGAAGATCGAGTGGTCGGGAGTTCAAATCTCCCCCACTCCACTTTTAAAGGATGCGAATTGTTATGCATGCGACAGAAAAGGAATTTTATGAGAACAAGATAAATGAGCTGAAGGAGCAGGAGGTGTTACTCACAAAGCAGCTCAGGGAAAAGGAGCGCCTGCTTCATAGGCTGTCTGAGGAGAAGTCTGAGCTGGAAAGGTACAGGAAGGAGAGGGAGGAATTCAAGAAGCTTTACGATAAAACGGAGAGCGAGATAAAGGCGCTTAGAGCGATACTGGATGATAAGACCCATCAGCTTGAGAAGCTGGAAAAGGAGACCAGAGAGCTCAAAGGGGAACTTGACGAGAAGGAACGTATCATTCTCGAGCTGACCAATGAGAATGCCGCCTTCAGGGCAAAGGTAGAGAGGTACCGCGAGGACATGGAAGAGAAAAAGGCGCAGCTGCTTGATAAAGACAGAGAGCTACGCGATGCACTGCGCAAAAATGCTGAACTTGAGGTGGAGGTGAAAACTCTCACGCGGTATCTCTCTGAAAAAGAGAAAGAGCTTGAGAAAAGAGATATTAAGCTGGAAGAGCAGGAAAAAGAAATTTTTATGCTAAAAGAGAGGGTGAGTAAGCTGGAGCTGGAGAGGGCGGATTTGATGAAGAAGGTGGAGAAATACGAGAAGCTGCTTTAGTACTCCACACCTCTCCTGCCGATAAATCCCCGCTGGTAGGGGTGCTTTATCAGCTTCATCTCAGTGACAAGGTCTGCGCGCTCTATGAACTCTCTGGGTGCGCGCCTCCCTGTGAGCACAAGCACCGTCTCGGGGGGTACGCGCTCCATGAGCTGGAGAACCTCCTCCTTTGGCACAAGCCCGAAGGCGACGGCAAGGTTGATCTCGTCCAGAACCAGGATGCGGGGTCTCTGCTCCAGGGCGCGCTTCGCGAACTCCAGCGCCTCTCTGGCGAGCTTTTTATCCTCGGCACGGGGGTGCTGCAGATCGATGCAGTGTCTGCTTCCAAACTGGTGAACCTGGTACAGCGGGGCAAGCAGGCGCTGCACCCTGTACTCGCCTATATCGGGATTGCCCTTGAGGAACTGCACCACTATCGCCCTGAATCCGTGCCCTACTGCCCGGATAGCCAAGCCTATGGCGTTGGTGGTCTTCCCCTCCCCCTCGCCAGTGTACAGATAAACCAGGCCACGACGCATGGAAATCACACTATGCACTCCCGCGTTGGGCAGCCTCCTGAATACTCGGAATGTGCACTTATGTGCTCCTCTCCAGTTTCCTTCTTGAGCACAGGGCCTATGTAGAGCACCTGCTCTCGCTTGCTCCCGTACCGGTAGACGGTTATGCCCTTGCACTTCAGTTCATACGCCAGCCAGAAGGCGCGGCGAACGTCCTCGAGGCTGGCGCCATGAGGAAGGTTAATCGTCTTTGAAACAGCGTTATCCACGTGGTGCTGGAAGGCCGCCTGCATGCGCACATGCCACTCGGGTGCTATATCAAGGGCGGTCACGAAGAGCTCGCGGATATCGCGTGGCACCTCCTTCATGTCCTGAATGGAACCCCTCTTTGCGATTTTCATCATTAACGAAGAGGAGTAGAACCCCCTCTCTCTGGCCATGCTCTCAAAGAGCGGGTTAACCTCCAGCAGCTTTGTGCCCTCCATTACATTTCGGATGAAGGAGATGGCGAAGAGGGGCTCTATTCCCGAGCTGGTGCCCGCGATTATGCTTATTGTGCCCGTGGGCGCTATTGTGGTAACCGTGGCATTGCGCATCAGCTTGCCCGCGTATATGCTCTTGTCTATTTTGGGAAAGGAACCCCGCTCCTCGGCAAGTTCCCGAGATTTTTGCTTTGCTTCGCTCTGAATAAAGCTCATAAGCTTCTCGGCGAAGTTCACAGCTTCCTTGGTGTCGTAGCGCAAACCCAGCTTTATGAGCATCTCAGCAAAGCCCATAACCCCCAGGCCGATTTTGCGGTTGCCCTTTGTTATGCGCTTAATTTCACGCAGGGGGTAGCGGTTTGCATCGATGACATTGTCAAGGAAGTGAACCCCCAGGCGAATTGCCTCGCGCAGACGCTCCCAGTCAACCTCATTACGCCTGACAAAGTGGGATAGATTTATTGAGCCCAGGTTGCAGGACTCGTAGGGTAGGAGAGGCACCTCGCCGCAGGGGTTTGTGCTCTCTATCTCACCCAGCGCTGGCGTGGGGTTGTGGCGGTTGACCTCATCCAGGAAAACCAGACCTGGGTCGCCGGTTCGCCAGGCGGCGGTGACTATCATGTCAAATACGTCTTTCGCCTTAATGTGGCGCACAGTCTCGCGGTTGCGGGGGTTTATAAGTGGATACTCCTCGTCCTTCCTCACAGCCTCCATGAAGGCGTCGGTTACGCCAACGCTTATGTTGAAGTTCTCAAGCACCCCCTCCTGCTGTTTTGCGATTATAAATTCGAGTATGTCAGGGTGGTCAACCCGTAGAATCCCCATATTTGCGCCTCTGCGTTTGCCCCCCTGTTTTATAACGTCGGTGGTAACATCAAAGATACGGATGAAGGAAACAGGACCCGAGGCGACACCCTTTGTTGAGCGCACTATGTCGCCGCGAGGGCGAAGCTTTGAGAAGCTGAAGCCGGTACCCCCGCCGCTCTGCTGCACCAGTGCCATGTTCTTCAGAGCCTCGAAGATGCTCTCCAGGGAGTCCTCCACCTTGAGCACAAAACATGCGCTGAGCTGCCCTAGTCGCGTGCCGGCATTCATAAGTGTGGGCGAGTTCGGGAGGAAATCCAGGCGAACCATCGCCGAATAGAAGCGCTCCTGAGCTTTGGCCACGTCGCCCCCGTAGCGCTTCTCGGGCTTTGCTATTGCCCTCGCAACGCGGCGGAACATCTCCGCCGGCGTCTCAATAACCTCTCCCCTCTCATTCTTCAAAAGGTAGCGCTTCTGCAGCACCTGCGTTGCATTTACGCTCAGCTTCAGGTCGTCGCGCACGCCTATAAAGCTCTTTGCGGCGCGAATCTCCTCCCGCTGCCTGCGGTAGAGTATATAGGCCTTTGCCACCTTTGCATAGCCCCGCTTTATCAGAGTCTCCTCCACTATGTCCTGGACGTCCTCCACACCCGGAATTCGTCCTGCGAAGCGCTCCTCCACGCGGATGACAACCTCTCTTGCTATTTCGCCGGCGATGCTTCCATTGCCCTCGCCGGTGGCGATGAAGGCTTTCAAAATGGCATTGCGTATCTTCTCGGGGTTGAAATCCTCCAGCCTGCCGTCTCGCTTCCTTATTTTCTTAATGCGCATATCAGCGCACCCTTCCTCCCGGTTCCCCTTCGGCAGTTAGCAGCGCCACGCCCTGTTCATCCTGCGCCGCGAGCAGCATGCCCTCGCTGAGAACGCCGAAAAGCTTCGCGGGCTTCAGATTTGCAAGCACCACTATATGCTTTCCCACCAGCTGCTCGGGAGAATACCACCTCTTTATCCCTGCCACCAGCTGGCGCTCCTCACCTATGTCAACGAGAATCTTCAGAAGCTTATCTGAGCCCTCAATCTCCTCCGCCGATTTAACAACGCCTACACGCAGCTCGAGCTTCTCAAAATCCTCAATGGTAACCTTCTCTCCCATGCAAGAAATATTATATTGTTAACCTATAAATATTCTTGCCAGATAGGAATTGCGGTTATCCTCTAGGATGGAAGAGGAGGTTTTGTCATAGCAGAAAAGGTGCTGATTACCTGCGCTTTGCCATATGTGAACAACGTGCCCCACATAGGCAACATCGCTGGCTCACATCTGCCTGCGGATATCTTCGCCCGCTTCTGTCGTCTTGCGGGCTATGAGACGCTTTTTATAGGTGGGAGCGACGAGCATGGTACGCCCATAGAGGTGGCGGCGAGAAAGCTGGGTGTATCTCCCAAGGAGCTTACAGACAGGTACTACCAGGTTCACAGGGAGATATACGAGTGGCTGAACATAAGCTACGACAACTTCTCGCGCACCTCGCGGAGGATTCACCATGAGACCACCCAGGATTTTTTTATGAAGATCTATGAGAACGGCTACATAACAGAGGGTGTGCTTCTCCTGCCCTACTGCGAGCAGGATAGCCGTTTTCTCCCGGACCGCTACGTCGAGGGCACATGCCCTGTCTGCGGCTACGACTCGGCGAGGGGCGACCAGTGTGAGCGCTGCTCCACGTTGCTCAATCCGGATGAGCTGAAAGAGCCGAGGTGTGTGCTGTGCGGCAGCACGCCTGTCTTTAAAGAAACCAGACACCTCTTTTTAAAACTTGATGAGCTCGAGGATAAGCTCAAGGTGTGGATAGAGGGCAGGCGCGGCGTGTGGAGCCAGCAGGTTTACAGCATGGCCATGGGCTGGATTAAAGAAGGATTAAAACCGCGCTGCATTACCCGCGACCTAGAGTGGGGCGTAAAGGTGCCCATCGAGGGCTATGAAGACAAGGTCTTCTATGTGTGGTTCGATGCCCCCATAGGCTATCTCTCCTCAACCAAGGAGTGGGCGCAGCTGCGGGGTAATAGCGATGCCTGGAAGCCCTTCTGGAAGGGCGAGGCAGAGATATTCCACTTCATAGGCAAGGACAACATACCCTTCCACACCATCTTCTGGCCGGCGATGCTCCTCGCCAACGGGGAGTATGCATTGCCCTACCGCGTCGCCGGTTTGCAGTACCTCAACTATGAGGGAGACAAGATTTCAAAGTCGCGCGGATGGGGAATATTCTGCGAGAACCTGCCCAAGGCGGGGTTGAGCAGCGATGTGTGGCGCTTCTATCTGGCCTATATCATACCAGAGACCAGCGACACCGAGTGGAAGTGGCGGGAGTTCAGGGAGAGGGTGAACAATGAGCTTGTGGCTAACCTGGGGAACTTCTTCTATCGTACGCTGAGCTTTATATACCGCTACTTTGACGGTGCCGTCCCCGGGGCGGAACTCACCGATGGCGATGTGCATACGCTGAGGGAGAGCAGGAGAATCGCCGAAGAGTACGCCTCGCTGCTCTGGGATATAAGGCTTCGCGACGGCCTGCGCAAGGTGCTCGAGCTTGCAGACATCGGCAATGCCTACTTCCAGGCGCAGGAGCCCTGGAAGAAGGTCAAGGAGGAGCCAGAGCGTGCGAGGGCGGCGCTCTACGTGTGCGCCAATCTGTGCTATGACCTTGCTGTGCTCATGAGCCCCTTCCTCCCGGAGGGTGCCCAGGAGGTGGCTCGCCTCCTCGACACACAGCTTGGCAGACTCAGCGACGTGGGTGAGGGCAGGATTAAACCCGGCACGAGGATAGCAAAGCCCAAGCCGCTCTTCCCCAAGCTTGATGACGCCGAGATAGAGAGGCTGCGCAGCATAACAGCAAAGGTTACGCAGTATGAGGAGATTTTCAGGAGGCATGAGGTGGACTATGAATTCTTCTCCCGCTTTGACTTCCGCATAGCCCGTGTTTTAGAGGTGGAGGAGCTCGGCGAGGGCTACTGGAAGCTCAGCCTCAGCCTTGGCGAAGCCACGAAGGTGGCGGTGGCACAGCTCAGCGATGCAGAAAAGCTGACGGGCAGGCTGGTGGCTGTGCTCGCCAATATTGAGCCCTTTGAAGTCGCCGGCCAGAGAAGCGATGTGCTGCTGCTCCGCAGTGTGAGCAACGGCAAGGCCAGGGCTGTGAGTGTTGACAGGGAGGTAGGGGAAGGAAGCAGGGTGAGGTAGCCCAAATATTCTAAAAATCCCGACCTATATTTGCAAGAGCCCTACAGCATTTTCCACATAAACAAAAGCGTTACCTTTTTATATGTGAAGATGAATAAGTTTATTGCCACCCTCCAAAAGCCCAGGGCCTGGTGGGTTTGTTTTCTCCCACACAGGCTCTCACCCTCTTTTTAATAGGGTTGCCGGGAGTACATGGAGGACCCCGGTGGAGGTTCCCATTAATAGTTAATTTTTTATTCTCAGCATCCAATCTTCTCTTGGTGCGTTTTATGTTTCCAGGTAAAATCAACCCGAGGCAGATGAAGAAGATGATGAAGCAGCTGGGTATGGAGATGGAAGAACTCGCTGCTAGGGAAGTGGTCATCAAGCTGGAGGACCGGGAGATTGTTATTGAAAACCCCTCTGTAAGTGTGGTAAAGGCAATGGGGCAGAAGACATACCAGATAACCGGAGAGGAGAGGGAGGTAACCTCAATACCGGAGGAGGATGTGAAGCTCGTGGCTGAGCAGGCTGGCGTCAGCCTGGAGGAGGCCAGGGAGGCTCTGGAGAAGACCGGCGGTGACCTGGCAGAGGCGATAGTGCTCCTCACCAGTTGAGATAATATTTATGGGCAGCCGTGACCTGGAGCTCTATGGAAATGCAGGAGAAGATGACATAACAGAGCTTTTCAGGTGCAGGATTACCTTTTACAGAAGTCTCTTCCTTCTGACGGCACTCTCATCCATGGCGGCGGCGCTGCTGTTATTTTTCAGTTTGGGTTCAAGCGCTCTTATCCCAGCGCTGCTTCTGATTTTTCTCCCGGTTATCGCGTACTGGAGGTATTATCCCCGTGTTATACTGAGAGAGTACAGGGCGGTGACAGAGGCGAAGAGACGGCTCGGGAAGCGGGGAGAGGCTAAGACAGAGACTCTGGGAATAGACACCATGATGCTTCAGGGCTACGAGGGCTACCTCCAGGCGCTGAAGGAAATGGTTAAAAGGAGGGAGTGAGTTGTCTGCGATAGGTGACGAGTATCATGAGTTTACAAAACTTAAACGGGGTTTGCCATCCAGGCACAGGTGGAAATGGTGGTCCCCGCCGGAACTCTACAAGACCTATGAGGATGCACCCCTGATAAAGCTGCCTGAACCAGAGAAAACCGGAGGAATGCCCCTCTGGGAAGCTATAGCAAAACGACGCTCCCGCCGCGAGTATTCCGGCGAGGCGATAAGCGGAGAGGAGCTTTCCCAGCTTTTATGGGCAACGCAGGGCATAACAGGCGAAATCTCTGGCTATTACCTGCGTGCCGCGCCCAGTGCCGGTGCACTGTATCCTATAGAGACCTACCTGGTGGTAAACCACGTCGATGGGCTGGAGCAGGGCATCTATCACTACGCGGTGCTGAGGCATGCACTTGAGCAGCTTAAAACAGGCGATTTCAGGCAGCGCATAGCAAGCGCAGCCCTTGAGCAGGACTTTCTTGCCCAGGCGAGCGTTGTTTTTGTGTGGAGCGCCATAGCTGCTCGCACAAAGTGGAAGTATGGCGAACGCGGCTGGAGGTACATCTATAAGGACGCTGCCCATATATGCGCCAACCTTTACCTAGCCGCCACTTCCCTTGAGCTGGGGTGCTGTGCAGTCGGAGCATGCTTTGACGACGAGGTGAATGAGCTCATCGGCATGGACGGTAAGGAGGAGACAGTTGTATACCTCGCCGGGGTGGGCAGGATTCCATAGCCTAGCATACAGGGCTTACAACAAAGCAGGCGGCTGGAGGGGGATGCGCCACTATTGGTGTTGTCGGGGCTGCCATTGGAAGCACTGTTCCAGGAATCGGCACTGTTGGGGGGGCTGTTGCTGGCTGTCTTGGAGGGGCTTTGCTCGGGGTTGCCTCAAAAAAGAGCGTTGAGCTTGTTTCTGAAAAAGCCCATGGCTCGCCTGCCCCTGAAAGCACAAGCGAGTCTTCTCCTTCTTCTGAAGAGCAGAAAAATATTCTTGAAAGCTATAATTCCGAGGATTTCTGCCCTCTCTATGGAGCGAATGTGAAAAGGGGCGCATACGGAACAGGCGAAAGCAGGGCAGAGATAAGGTATGAGACCGACCCATCCGGCAGGATAAAAAAAGCATGCCTCCAGCACAAGGGCGAGGAGGGATGGGTTGGTGTTGTGTGTGGAGACCTGGAAAAGATGGACATGGTGTGCTGCTATGACATGGAAGAGGCGGGGTATTTCTGGGAGAGAAATAAAATATGCCTTGCTGGTGAAGAGCGCGGCGATTTCAAGAAAATGGATGAGGAAAGCTGCAATGCAATGGTTAGGTTAGGGATTCTGGGGGAAAAGCCGAAGCCCGAGGAAACTAAATATGGGTGCGAAGTTGTGGGGTTTGAGTTGCCGCAGAAGGTGGAGGGTGGGTTCAAGGAGTATGTCCTGAATACAGGAGACCCGAAATATTTAGCATATTGGCAGAAATGGCCTCAGGGGGAGGAGGCTGCCTGGATGGGGCTGCTTGACTGGAGCGAGAACATGTTCAGCATATTTATGTGGGCGGCAGCTGGCGCTGTCGCAGGCGGATGCGGGCTGAAGTATGTTAAAGAAAAGGAGATGAGTGAGCTTAATAAGCTGATAACTAAAATAGAGGCGAGGCTGGGCAAGGACACTGTCAGGCTGGTTGGAAAGGGAAAGGAGACTATAAGAGACAGGGGGCTGAAGAGCGCGGATCAGATTGCAGACGCAATCGGGCTTAAGAAAATTACGTATAAGTCTGCGAGCATAGGGAAGAATCTTGTGCTGACTGCTGGTGTTGGCGGGTATACTGTGAGCCAGGGGGCTGAGTTCTGGCTGGACAGCATTGCGTATAAGTTTGAGAAGGAGAAGGGGAATACATTGATTCTTGTAAATCCCGGGAGAAAGGGTTATGAGTTTTCTCTGGGGGAGAATACAAAGGAGTACCACGTAATTCTTGAGAGGGACTGGATTAATGAGGGGGATGATGTGAGCTTTTATCTCGCTTCGCCGTGCAAGACAGACCTGCAAGTGGTTGCATACCCTGTTAAGGTGGAAGGCGGGAAGAAGAAGAGCAAGTATACTTGTGGAAATGCGCTGGATAAATTGACATGCGGAATCAAGGGGGACGAGCCGGTATGGATATCCAGCGGAAGGTGCATCTGGGACGACGAGGAGTGCATGGATGAAAAAGATGAGATTTCGGAGCAGTTCAAGAAGTGCATAGACAACAACCCCGGCGATGATGAGGAGGCAATAAAGGCAAGGCTTTCATGCTTCTACAATGTGGTTGACAATTATGCGAAGAAAGGCACATTCACGCCAAAAGAATGCGGGTGCTTTGATTACGGCAGAGAACTAAAAAGATATATGAAAGTTAAAGATGTTAATAAAGCCGTTACAGAGGTCTGCGGGGAAAAGCCTGCTGAGAGCTATTTCTATGTGAACGATTACGAGAAAGATGAGGACAAGAGATTTAAATACTGCAAGGAGCTGCACGGCAGGTATTATCCTTTAGCGGCTGAGAGATTAAACGCAATAGAGATAAAAGCCACGTATCCTTACCCTGAATACAAGGAGAATTACTGCTATGCAACTTCGTCAAGAAGTTACAAGGCATTCAAGCTTCTGGATTTGGGAAGCACCATCTTCCTTGGATGGAACCCTGCGGGGGCATGCCTGAAAAGAAGCGCTTTCTCACTGGCAGGAGCCGCAGTGTTCACAAAGCTGTCAA
>NZ_JBPMGE010000055.1:0-30701 GCF_054014795.1 Candidatus Pyrohabitans sp.
TTGCGGCAGCCTCGTCGGCCAAATCACAGGCACCGTAGCAGGGATTTGCGGAGATAAGCACCTCCACCCCTGTGAGAGCCTCAATCTGCCCTGCCACCTCAGCTGAGAAGTCCCTCAGGCCTTCTGGAAACTGGAGGCTCACCCGCGAGTACCCTTTTTCTTTGACAATCTCTGCGATGCGCTCAACCTCGAAGTTGTACATCGCCTCTTAATCAGGGAGTTAACGTGGGAAACCTGTGGAAGATGTTTCGAAATCTGAAAATAAAAGTTTATATCCATGTACATGCATCATTATCTCTGATGCGGAGTGAAATCGCGCAGAAAATTGATCTGAACAGCGAAGAATTCAAGAGACTGCCGCTGCTCAAGCAGCTTGCGCTCATTGAGCTGAGGAAGATGCAGATCCATAAGGAATTAGAAAAACGTATCAATCTCAGAAATTAAAGGTCACCTCCTCTTCTCCACCTCTTTTTTTGAAGTATGGGGCCAGGAAGGTGGAACAGACAGCTGGGGCTTAAACCCCCAGCTTCTGGCACAGCTCCTCCAGGTAGCTCAGCCACGTGCTCTCGTCCAGGTTGGGGAAGGAGTAGGTGGCGTTGACCAGGAAGTAGCGGTCGATGCTCAGCGTCTTGACATCTGAGAAGTTCTTCAGCGTCTGACAGGTCTGGTTTTCAAGGTCCAGGTTAATTGCAAACAGCATGAGCAGGTCTGGCTTACCCTTGCCGTCGAAGCCCTCCCAGTCCGGGTCGGTGAGGAGGTTGGTCGCCTCTACTACGCCAACCTTGTGCGCAGGTATTCCTCGCTGTGAGGTGTACCTTATCGCGTGGGCAGTGGCAACTATGGCGATGCGCGCTCTGCCCAGCCTCTCCACAAACTCAATTAACCTCTCGTGCTCAGTAATCCTTGCCCCTATAACAAGCGCGGGACGCGAGGCGTTCTTTATTATGCGCGCCGCAACCTCAGCGCTGACCGGCTTCGCCTTCGTGGGTCCAGCTTCCATACTTAAGCGCCAGGAGGTGGCCCTCATTTCTTAACCCCCTTCTTCTTCATTATCATTCTTGAAAGCATCGTCGGGTCTGGAATCTTGCGTCCCTTCCAGCCCTTTTCCTTGAGTATCTGGAGGATTTCCTCCTTTGCATTTATCGGAATGTCGCTCTCGCTGCGCACATACAGATGCAGGTCATCTGGCATTGTGCCGAAGTAGCGGCGGTGGAGGTCTATGTAGTGCGCCAGCTTTATCTGTCTGCCCTTTGTGGTGTCGTTGGGACGCATCACCAGCTTTGCTATAGCCACCACTGCCTCCTCCTTGCTCTCCGCCACGTAGGCAAGGTGCTCCGGCGCCGCGTCTGTGACGAGCTTCTCCCCGGTCTTTGCATCATAAACCTCCCACTTTTCTGGTATGTCCTTTCTGCCAAGGTAGAGTCTGCGGTACTTTGTGCCTGTGGGGCCCATTATGAGGGGAACCCCCCAGCGGTTTATACCTGTGCCTATGGAGAGGGCCTTCGCTGACATTGCACCCCACACCACGGCCACAGCACCCACACGGTGCAGTATGTAGTCTGCGATCTCTTCAAAGTTTGCGCGCAGACTTCGCCGGGCAAAGATATAGGGTATCTTTATCGCAGCGCCCAGGATATGAGCATTGGCAACGCAGGAGCCGACATTTACCAGACCGCCGGCATCGAATATTCCTGGGTAGCGCTCGTACAGTGTTTCGCCGTTCTCGTCCTTATAGCGGGCTATAGCCATGGCGGCGCAGCCAGAGGCGACAACGATGAAGTTGCGCTTGAGGAACTCTTCCGCCATCTCAGCCACCTCTATGGCGCCGTTGGCGAAGTTTGTGCAGCCCGCGAAGGCCACGACGCCCGGAATCTCACCGAACACTATGGGGGCACCCACATTGCGAATCTCTGTGTCTAGGATTGGTCCGCGCCCAACTCTTATTTTGTAGCTCTGGGAGTAGGTTTCTCCCTCGGCAGCCTTCTCCATGAGTGAGACTATCTTTATGTCCCGCGGGCACGCGCTCTCGCAGCGCATGCAGCCCACGCAGAGTTTGCGAAGCGAGGCGAGTTTTTCGAAGCTGCCCTTTGCAGCCTCAATGAGCGCAGGGGAGATATGCAGATTCACGGGGCACGCGCGCTGACACTTTTCGCACTCGACGCAGCGCCCACTCTCATTGCGAAGCTCCTCCTCTACCGGCAGCGCCCTGCCCTTAAATTCAGTGCGCTTGCCTGCGATGCGCTCTGCCACCTTGACGGCGACCTCGCCCACTTTCTCCGGCTTGTGGATGAATACGCCGGGCAGGCGGTAGCTGACCAGATCCTCCACTATAGCGTCTACGCTATCGTCGGTGCGGTCAGGTAAGCCCAGGCCCATCTTGTCGTTCGTGGCTATCACAGGGGTGCGAACCTTCATCGCCTCTTCCAGAATGTCGGTGCGCACACACTGCTCGTCAACCACCACAACGTCTGCTATGCCAGAGCGCACAAAGCGAATCTGTTCGCTCAGCGGGCCAATAATCTTGGCGTTTTTACTGCGGCGCTGCAAATCGTGGGCAGTGCAGCATATACCTGCGACTTCTATCTCATCTGCTCTGCCGTAGGCCTCGGCGTAGGTTATAACCTCAGCGCCAGGGGCGACGTTATGACCTATGAAGAGAATCAGGGGTTTGCGCTTATCCACGCTGCCATAACCGAGCTCAGCCAGGGGGGCGTCGGGGTCGCCCTTGGGGAAGTCATAGCCTACTATCTGGGCAAGGTCGGCAATCTCCTTGACCAGGTTGTCCAGCATGCCCGCGTGCAGTGCCTTGGATTCCAGGTCGAGGTGGTCGCCTTCCTGGCCACTGTGAACACTTGAGAGCAGGTTCTGGATTTCGCGCTCCGCATACTCCATGCCCTCAATCAGGTCCCCCAGGGTTTCTGGCTTCTTGCCTATCAGTGTGCGGTAGATGGGTGCCTCTGTCTCGATATTCAGCCCGAGGTCTATTCTGTAGTCTGCACCCATACGCTCAATCTGGTGCTCAAGCATGTGCCTTGCATGCGCACCGTGACAGGCGGTGCCTATGACGCACTCGAGCAAAATCAACCTCGCCTGCTGTGCGCGCTGCGTAATCCCGCAGGCACCCTTCTTGTCCTTTGTGAGGTCGCACTTGCCGTAGCTGCACAGACAGCACATGTCGCAGGTGGGCGAGTAGAAGGGTTCATAGCGGTTCAGGAGCTTCTTGTCCCACTCGCGCAGCTCCACCCAGCTTGGCTTTGGAGTCGGCCCCATGGGCTCTGTCCAGGTATCCTCATCTATCTCGCCTATCTCAATAATCATGTCTCTAATCTTAATCCTTGGGGATTCAGCTTTTGTAATCTTAACCTTCTTGGGCTTTGTGGCCATATCTCTCACCTAAAACTTCATATTCCTGTATGGCAGGGGGAGAATCCGGCGTATCCTGCGCCTGACCTCCTTTTTCGCATTTTTCTCCTTTCTCTGCTGAAGCTTGCGCGCTATTGCCAGACCCTTTTCCTCTTTGAGTTCCACTGTCTCGAACAGCCCTGCATCGATCACCTCATCCAGGAGCTTCGCTGCTTCCTCAGTTCTCGCGAGCACCGAGGTGTAGCCCGGGGGTGAGCCGACGCTCCCCACGGCGAAGTCCGCCAGCCTTCCAGTAAAATCTGTGCACACCTTGCATGGGTCGCGCTTGTACCTGTATGCCTCCTTAAGAGGTATCTCCACCTTCTTTTCGCGGGTGAAAACCAGGAAGTGTTTGCCCTTTATATCAACCTTGACAACGTCCTCAAGTTTAACCCCGTGGTCACGCTCCACCAGCTCTGTCATTATCTCATACAGAAAATTGGAGGAGCAGAAGATTGAGATGGTAAGCTTTATCCTTCGCGCCAGGTCAAGGTCTTCAATGGGATACACCTGAAGCTTACGCACTGCCTCTATCTGGCATGGCAAACCCACCACGGCGAGCTTCTCAAGCTTAGCCTTCTTCACATCCTTGAGCGCAGCCAGATTGGGTGAATTTGAGTAGCGCGTCCCCGCGGTGGCGATAAGTTCTTCAGGAGATGTGACAAGCCTTGCCTCTGGATACCACAGCTTGTCCTCCTTTACACCACCAACTATGGCGCCGTCTATAATGCCCTTCTCAAGTGCATACTTGAGCAGCGCAGTCACGAAGCCGCCGTCCTGTGCAGCCTCTGCGATGCCCTCGTTCTTTGTTTTCACCCCTATGCGCTTTACGGTGTAGCCGAGTTCATCCTCAGTAACACTCCCGAAAAGCTTCTCCTCCATCTCGGCGGCATTGAAAAAGCTTCGGGGACACTCCATCAAGCAGTAACCGCAATCTGTGCACTTGCCCACAAGGCGGGGAAACTCATCAACGCGAATCACATCCTCGGGGCAGACTGCCTCGCAGTTTCCGCACCCACAGCACAGGTCGCGAAATATGACCTCATGCTCTAAACTGGTAAAGCCCTCCTCTCGCCCAAGCCAGAGGTACTCAAGAAGGTCCTGCCCTGCAACAACCATTGTTCTTCCTCCATGCTTGCCCTATCGTTGGTGTTTCACTTCGTGCAAGTTTTGTGATTTTTAATGATTAACTATGATAAATCCCGAAGGCAAGCTTTTTCAGAAAAGCCTCAGTAGTCCAGAGGCTCCGCCTTCATGTACTCCCTGAGCACTGTGGTCGCATAGCTTCCAGGGGGGAGGAAGAAACTGACCACAAGCTTCTTCATACCTTCATGAAGCTCGTCTCCGGCTAGGGTGTAGCTTACCCGGGTGTTAACCGCAGCCTTTCGCGCTGAGCCCGGCATTGCCAGCTCCGGCAGGGATTTTATCCTGAAACTCTCCAGCTCTAGGTTCTCCTCCTCCAGCACCTCCTGCTCTATTTCACCCTGCCTTCCGGGTGAGAATCTGGATTCATAGCCAAAGAGAGGTATTTCCCTATCCCTGATATCCGCACCCTCGGCAATAAGCCTGCTCAGGATTCTGTTAAAGAGATAGCTCTGATACGCGTGCACAAGCATTCTGCGAAGCTTCTTCGGAAGGCGTCTCAGGGCTCCTGCAAAGTCCCTCGGGTTTTTGCTCAGCGAGTCCAGCATGTTGCGCTCATAGTGCAGCCTCGCCGGAAAGAGCTCCAGTGCCCTGCGGTAGTCCCGCGTCTCATCCAGAAGCTTCCTCGCCGTGAAGGCGTCGCTTCGCTCCTTCGGGTAGGGTCTTGCCAGGTAGAGCATCACCGCCTCCTCAAGGTCGCCCTGCACTATGGCTCTTCCCACCAGATGGGTATTCGGCCTCACAGTGCCGAAGCGCTGATAGCCGAAGTAGTTCGGCACACCGCGAAGGGAGAGCTGCGCCGTGGTCTCTGCAAGTATATCCTCCAGGTCCTCGCCATTAAGGCGGCGTATGGTTACTGTAAACTCATTGCCCAGAAGGTTGCCCAGGTTGATTCGCTCTCTGCACCTGGTGAAGCTGTACAGCCTGAGCCCTGGAATCTCCAGATTTGCAAGTTCCTCCTCACTCACCCGCCACACAGACACGCGCTGTCTTGTTAAGGCGCGTTTATCCTTTGTGCCCGCATAACCAAAGCGCTTAAGCGAGACGCGCAGCCTTCGTGAAATCTGAGTAATTGCGCGTATTGTATCCCAGTTGTACTTTTCGAGGATAAAGTGCACATATTCGCCCTCACCATCATCGCAGGGCTCGAAGTGCTCCTCAACTATGAAGTCCTCCACCTTAACACGCAGCTTACCGGAGATGCCGGGCGTATCAGAGATGAAGTACTCCATCCCAAGAATTCTGTCCAGCTCGTACCTGCTGAGCATCACTCTGCCCTCAACTTTGCAAGCTTTTCCACCAGCTTCTCAAGCACCGTCTTGCGGTATCCCTCTACAAACTTTATACTCCCTGCCACCTCGTGTCCACCTCCCGTTACCCCCGCGCCTGGAAGCTCTTCAGCAAGCTGTGCAACCAGGTGGTTGAGGTTGAGCTTCAGGTCAGCGGCAACATCCTCCGTGGCGCGCAGTATTGCAAAGTCTGGACCATAGCTCAGGGTGACGGTGCGCCTGTCATCATTCTCCTGCGCTTTAACATCATGGAGCATACCGGTGGTCTTGCCCGGCGGAGGATAGGTGAACTTGTGGGAGTACTGCTCCAGGTCGATGGTGTGCAGCATTATCCCATTGGGCAGGCGTGCACTCTTGGCATTTGCAAGGGCGCTGCGCAGCTGCACCTCCTTCGCTTTCTGCGACTCCCCACCTATCACCTCCAGGAGCATGCGCTGCCTGTCAAGCCTCCCCAGGCCGAGCAGGTCTTCGATAAGCGTCCTGCCGTCCATGAAGCGAAGGTAGAAGGCCTCAAAGTCCACACACTCTGCGATGCGCATCATATCCTCAACGCTGTACCCCTTCTCCTCCGCCAGCGCTATGTAGGCGTCTGCCTCGCTTCCCTTTACCCTGTCTCCGACGCATGCTATACCTGCGAGGTGGCGAAGCTTGGAGTTGAGTTCGGGATTAATAAGGCGAGCTATCTCCACCCCCAGGCAGCCCGCGGTGATGGAGTAGTCACCCCCCGCAAGATAGGGGTTCACGTGGATATCCACAAGCTCATCCACCTGGGCTCTGCCGTTGTGCACCTCCCCCGGGTAGTGGTGGTCAACCACTATAACCTTTGAGCCGTACACCTTGAACTTCCTTATGGCGGGCATGTCCTCGTAGGTGGAGCCGTTGTCCAGTATTACCACAAGGGGCATGCGCTGCCCAAAGCGGCGCGCATCTTCGTGGGCATACTGCAGGTCGCGCACAACGTCCTCCATCTCATAAAAAGGTGCCCTGCTGGGCGACCTGCGGAAGAGGTGCCATTCCGCCTCTCTATCGGGTGAGTGCTCGCGCATCAGAGGTAAAAGGGCCTGCTCCACCGCCACAGCCGCTACGAAGCCGTCGGTATCGCCGTGGTGGCGCAGCACAATGGGCACACCCGTGAATACCGCACGCCTGAGCTCCCGCGCAACCTCGCGCATCTTCGGATAGAGCTTCTGTATCAGCTCGCTTTCCACGAGAGGCGGCATGTCCCCGGGCTCCGCTTTCTCTTCAATTACCTGCTCTATTGCAGCCTTCACCCGGGTGAGCTCCGCACCGTACAGCTTCTCCATGTCCTTGACCTCAACCTGTACCCTGTCGAGGCGGAACACGACCTCGCCCCGCACCTCCACAACGCTGTCCACATCGATGCTGGGATAGGCCCTCTCACCCCTCGCAAAGGCTGCGCACTCTATGGCACCGCTCTCGTCGTAGGCTGTAAACACCGTCGGACCAGAGGTGCGCTGCACCTTCGCAACAATGCCGCGAATGCGCAGTGCAGTGCCAACCTCGCCCATGCCTATGTCCGCAATCTTCCAGAGCCTGAGCGACTTTCTCAGCGGAATTAAGGTGTAGTTCTTGCCCTCCCAGGGCAGTAAATCAAGCTTGCCCCCATTAAGGTTGAGTCTCCTCGCCCTGACCACAACCTCCTCGTTTGGGCGGTACTCCCGCTTTGCATCCCGCTTCCTGAGAAGCCCGACCACGTGGTCGTTGAGGGCTATGAAGTAGCCTATCTCATGGATGCGCTTCACCCTGCCCAGGTAGTTCCTGTTGAGAAGTATATCCTCATAGTTTGCGAGAGGGTCCAACTCAAGCACTATCTCGTGCTTACTATCACAGGCATTGCACACCTGAAGCTTTGCCTTCGCATCCAAGCTAGAGCCGCACAGCAGGCAGCGCTTTGCCTCTTCAGAATCAATATTCCCGCTCATCTCCACGCCTTTACTCGCGCTGCGGTAACATTCGCAACATTGCATCTACACCAGAGGGTCCACCCTTTCCACACCTTCAATTTCATCAAAAAGTGAGTCAGTGGACATAATCTTCTCGCCCTCATGCAGAACATGAGCAAGGTGTAGCGAATCGAAAATGTTGAGCTTTTGATGCTTTTTAAGCAATTCATTTGAAAGTTGGAGGATCTCTTCGGTAAGCGGGAGCACCTCCACACCAAGCTTTTTTATACCCTCAAGAACCTCAAGGGCGTTTCTACGCGAATCCTCCCTTATTAGCACTATCTGGCACTCCACAGCTGTTATTGCAGAGGTTTTCAGATTTTCCTCCACCTCTCCAAGCTTTTTCTTGACGTTCTCCTTCAGCCAGTCCTGCTTTTTAAGCTGTGAGAGAATTATATCAGTGTCGAGGTACACGCCTTTCAAGCCTCTCTCTTATCATCTCATAGGCGTACTCTTCACTTCTCTCATGGACTCTGCCCTCCACGAGCAAAAGCAGACGCACGCCATATCTCAACGCCTCTGCGCGAGAGGAAAATATCCCCCTCTTAACAAGTTCATCTATCTTCCTTACAAGTCCCTCGGGTAGAGGTACAGGTACAATAACGCGCTTTCCCATTGGCATCACTTGTATACATATGTATATAGATAACATTCGCAACATTGCATCCCCGGGTCTTGTTAACTTTCTTTCATTTTGCATGGAAGCCTTTTCACCTACAGACAGAGGAGTACTCCGTGACTATGCTTCCTTCCAGGAGAAGGTGGAGAAGACAATGGAGGAGCTGAGGAAGCGGCTTTCAAGGAGGCTGGGGCTGATTCAAGCCAGTGATGTGCGCAGGGGAAGGGGCTACGTCTACTTCTGCTCTTTTAAGGGTGGAGCTGAGCTCTGCCCCGGGATAAAGTACGGGCAGGAGTTTATAATAATGCCTGTGCTCTGGGTGGCGACGCAGGCGCAGCTTGAGACTCTGGGCTACACCCGCGATGAGGAGTTTCCGGATTACTACATTAAAGAGGCGAAGCTTAACGAAGCTTTCTTCAAAAAGAGCATCAGAGAGCAGCTCGATGAGCTTGAGGACTTCTTCGCCGAGGAGGTGCACAGGCTCAGGCTTCTCGGAATTATAGACGAATATTCACCCACGGCGATGGGCTAACCTGAGCTTAGGATGCGTATCCTGAGTTTTGTAAGGTCCTCTTTAATCTCAGTCTCGAAGCCCAGTCCTGCAAAAACCTCTTCCAGGAATATCTTGACAAATTTCTTGGCGGTATCTGAACCGAAGACCAGTGTGAACTCACCCTCAGAGGGCGTGCTCATTGTGAAGAAGTTGCACGCCTCCAGGCGGAAGATAACATCCCGGGGTGATTTTATCTTTCCCTGAAGCTGCTCTGCATGGGAGCGTGCAACCCTGCGGTGGTCATCCCAGAACCCTTCCTGGTCGGAGCACTCCTCTATAAGCTTGAGGAACTGCTGCCAGTGGTCCACATCGAGGATAATATGCTCCCCCCCGGCGAGCATGTCTATGTAGAGGTCGAGCTTCTCCCTGTCAACGCTCCGGTGCTTGCTGTGCTCAGCATAGATCTTAAGCGCATTCCTGAATATCTCACTCTGCGATAACCCTGTCTCCTTCTTGAGCCTTTCAAAAAGCTCTGCGCTTTTGGTGTCGAGTGCTATTGTAACTCTTGTCGGTACTCTCATCACTCTAACTTCTCCTTCACTCTTTAAAAATATTTACGTTCCCCACGGGATGAGCTGCGTTTCTCTACAGGTATGAAAACCTCTTAATTTTTATGAAAATTTCATAAAAGTTTTTAATCTTTCTCAAATACATTTTTATATGCCACAGATGAAAAATTGCCCGTAAAATACAAAGGAGGTAGAACAAAAGATGACGAAAAAACTCCTGTCTGGGCTTGTACTTCTCGCAAGCATCGCGGCAGCGAGTGCAGAGGAAGCTAGTAAGATAGATTCAGGTGACACAGCCTGGCTCATAGTGGCTACAGCACTGGTGATGCTCATGATACCCGGCGTTGGATTCTTTTACGGGGGCATGGTTCGAAGGAAGAACGTACTGTCCACGATTATGCTGGTCTTTGCCACACTGGCATTGATAAGCATTCACTGGGTTCTCTTCGGCTACAGCCTGGCCTTTGGTTCCGACATCGGTGGGTTCATAGGCAGCCTTGAGTATGTCGGGTTAAAAGGCGTTGGCATGGAACCAAATGGCACCATACCCAACCTGCTATTTATGATGTTTCAGGGAATGTTTGCTATAATTACAGTGGCTTTAATTGTAGGTGGTATTGTAGAGCGAATAAAGTTCAGCGCATGGCTGGTGCTTGCCTTTCTGTGGGCGACCTTTGTATACTCACCCATAGCCCACTGGGTATGGGGCGGCGGCTGGCTGAGTGAGCTGGGCGCTCTGGACTTTGCTGGCGGCACTGTGGTGCATATAAATTCTGGTATCTCTGCTCTGGCGATTGTGCTTGTGCTCGGTGCAAGGAAGGGCTTCGGTAAGGAGCCCATGGAGCCGCATAACATACCCATGACTGTACTCGGGGCTGTTCTGCTGTGGTTCGGGTGGTTCGGGTTCAATGCCGGCAGTGCCCTCGCGGCCGACGGCATAGCGGCGAATGCTTTTGTTACCACAAACACAGCCACGGCGGCAGCTGCTCTGACATGGATGTTTCTGAGCTGGCGCCACAGGGCGCCGAGTGTACTCGGCATCGCAACGGGCGCAGTCGCAGGTCTGGTTGCAATTACCCCCGCGGCGGGCTTCGTAACCCCGATGGCGTCGATACCCATCGGCATAGGCGCCGGTATACTGTGCTACTATGCCCTGCTCTTCAGAATGGGCAGAAATGTGGACGAGTCCCTTGACGTATGGGCGGTTCACGGCGTCGGCGGTACCTGGGGTGCAATAGCTACAGGCATATTCGCCAGCATTGGTGCAACCGGCCTGCTGGCAGGCAACCCATCGCAGGTGGTAACTCAGATAATCGGTGTGGCGGCAACATGGATATACGCCTTCGCGGTCACCTTTGTGCTTGCGAAGATTGTGGATTCGGTCATTGGGCTGAGGGTCAAGGAAGAGGAAGAGGATGTCGGCCTTGACATAGCCCAGCACGGCGAGCAGGCATATGCGTGAGGTGAGCAGAATGAAGAAGATCGAGGCGATAATCCGGCCTGAGAGGCTGGATGTGGTAAGAGAGGCGCTGGACGAAAAAGGATTCCCGGGAATGACAGTCACACGAGTGGAAGGACGCGGAAGACAGAAGGGAATAACGCTTCAGTGGCGCGCGGGCGAGTACCGTGTTGAGTTCCTGTCGAAGGTGAAGCTGGAGATCGTGGTGGACGACGAAGCTGTTGAGCAGGTGGTGGACATCATCTGCGAAGCTGCTGCCACCGGTAAGATCGGCGATGGTAAGATATTCATACTTCCGGTGGAAGATGTGGTGCGCGTAAGAACGAAGGAACGCGGAAAGGACGCTATCTAGGCGTCTCCTCTCTTTTTTTATTTTTTAATTAATGGCTCTTTTTTGCGTGGCATATATGAAAGGTTCTTAATTTTTGGGTAATTGTCATAAGAGGTTATTAACAATTCTCAAATACCTTTTTAAGTAATCGTCTATTTCATTGAATAAGTGTAAAGGAGGCGATTGCAGTGATGCGAATTGAAGCAATAGTTAGGAGAGAGAAAAAGTGGGAAGTTGCAGCTGCCCTGATGAAGGCCGGCGTACCCTACACAATCTTCGATGTGGAGGGCATAGGCGGGCAGCTGGGTGTGACTCTGGTAGAGGGCGGGCTTTTTCAGTACCCATTTCACGAAAAAGCAGCCTTTATTATTGTGGTGCCCGATGAAGAAGTGGACAGGGTGTGTGAGTTGATAAAAAAGTCGGCATACACCGGCAAACCCGGCGACGGCAAGATATTCGTCTCGGAGGTGAAGAGGTCGATAAAGATAAGAACCGGTAGATAGGCACAGCTTCAGGACAGGGCTTTGCCACTTTCTTCTTTTTAATAAACAACGCTTATTTTAGGTTTTCATATTCAGGGAGGGAGCAGTGTTGTTAAGAAAGAATCATAATTTTTATGATTGTTTAATAATTTTGCATAAATTTGCCTAATATTTCTCAAATATCTTTTTATATGCAGATTACGTAAAATATACACTAAAATGCCAGAATTAAGGAGGGATAAAATGCAGGATTTGCTGAAGTATACAATACTCCAGAGGGATAAGGAGAGCTATGCAATAGTGCCCAGCACCCCCACGGGGCTGGTAACACCGGAAACACTTCGCAAAGTCGCAGACATAGCGGAGAAGTACCAGGCGCTGGTGAAGCTGACCAATGCGCAGCGCATAGCCCTGGTGGGATTCAAGGAAGACAATGTGAACGCTGCGGTGGAGGAGCTGGAAATACCCCTTGCGACTGCTGCAGGTTCTGTGGTTAGGAGCATCAAGGCGTGCCCCGGTACCGCCACATGCAGATTGGGAATGCAGGACTCCCTTTCTCTTGCCATGGAGCTGGACAAGAGGTACCTTGGTAAGGCTTTGCCGTCAAAATTCAAAATCGCTGTGAGCGGGTGTCCCAATTCCTGCGGTGAGTCGGCGGTGGTGGACCTTGGTATTATAGGTGTGAAGAAGGGCTTCAAGGTTCTGGTTGGGGGCTGCGCTGGCGCCAGGCCCAGGATAGGTGATGTGCTGGCCACGGTGGAAACCCAGGAAGATGTGCTTGCCCTTGCCGAGAAGATAATAAGCTACTACGCCGCCAATGCGAAGCAGGGGGAGCGCCTTGCGAGGGTGATTGAGAGGCTGGGTATAGAGGAATTCAAAAAGGGGGTAATGGCTGCTGAGAACTAGGCTGTAAAATCGGCTGATGCAGGATAAAATAGAGGAGATGGGACTATGAGACAGATAGCATTCTATGGCAAAGGCGGTATTGGTAAGAGCACAACGCAGCAGAATGTAGCCGCTGCACTGGCGAAGATGGGCAAGGAGATAATGGTCGTGGGGTGCGACCCCAAGGCGGACTGTACCCGCCTGCTGCTGCGCGGTAAGCGCCAGGCGACAGTGCTGGATACGCTCCGGGAGGAGGGTCCCGAAAATATCAAGCTGAAGAGGATTATGTCTGCCGGCTACGGGGGCATAAACTGTGTTGAATCTGGCGGCCCTGAGCCTGGTGTGGGCTGCGGTGGCAGGGGTGTTATCACAGCCATTCAGACACTGCATGACCTCGGAGCTTACGACAAGGACCTTGACTTCGTGTTCTACGACGTTCTTGGCGACGTGGTATGCGGCGGCTTTGCCATGCCCATACGCGAGGGCTACGCCCGGGAGATATACATCGTGGTCTCCGGCGAATACATGGCGCTCTATGCCGCCAACAACATCTGCAGGGGTATAAAGAAGTTCGCGAGCAGGGGCTATGCCCGCCTGGGCGGAATAATATGCAATTCGCGTATGGTGGAGAATGAGCGCGAACTTGTGGAGGAGTTTGCAAGGAGGATAAACTCAAAGCTGATCCACTTCATCCCGCGCGATAAGGATGTACAGAGGGCTGAGATAAACAAGATGACTGTCATCGAATGGAATCCGGAGGTAAATCAGGCTAAGGAGTACCTGGAGCTGGCAAAGAAGATTGTAGAGAATCAGGACTTCACTGTACCCACGCCGATTACCATCGATGAGCTTGAGGAGCTGATGAAGACCTACGGTGTGGTGGATTAGGAGGCATAGAGATGAAGATGATAAGGGCGATTGTGAGACCTGAGAAGGCGGATGAGGTGGCGAAGGCGCTGGAGGCAGGCGGTTTTCCTGCACTCACCAAGATGGACGTATTTGGCCGCGGTAAGCAGAAGGGCATACGCGTGGATGAGGTGTACTACGATGAGCTCCCCAAGACCATGATTATGCTGGTTGTGAAGGATGATGAGATGAAGAAGGCGGCGGAGATAATTGTCGAGAGCGCCAGAACCGGCCACATGGGTGATGGGAAGCTCTTCGTCACAGAGGTAAGCCATGCGTACACCATACGCACAGGTGAACCCAAGCTGTAGAGGGGCGTAGCGATGCAGGAGATTATTGCCATAATCCGGGTAAACAAGATGCAGCGCACCAAGGAGGCGCTCTCTGAAAGGGGCTTCTATGCCATGACGGCGATGCGGGTGCTGGGCAGAGGCAAGCAGAGGGGCCTGTTCTATGAGCTGAAGCCCGAGGCACCGGCTGCACTGGAGGAGGAAGATAAGGGATACATGAAGTACATTCCGAAGAGGATGCTCAGCATAGTTGTCAGGGACGCCCAGGTGGATGAGGTGGTGGCAACGATAATCAAGGCCAACCAGACGGGCAAGATCGGCGACGGCAAGATATTCATCTCACCTGTGGAGACTGCGATACGCGTAAGAACAGGCGAAGCTGGTGAGGCAGCAATTGTGTGAGGTTGTCGGGATGAGCATGAGCCACGAGGAGTACACGAGGTTTACAAAAACCTGTGAGGAGAAGGTGTACGGTCATCCCTGCTATGGCAGAGAGGCGCACTTTTCATTCGGCAGGGTGCACCTTGCGGTTGCACCAAAGTGTAACATAAAGTGCAACTACTGCCAGAGGAAGCACGACTGTGCCAATGAGAACCGCCCGGGTGTGGCGAGTAGAGTTATCACCCCAGAAGAGGCTGTGGAGAGGGTGAGAAAAGCCCTGGTAGAGGAGCCCAGGATACGCGTCGCGGGCATCGCAGGGCCAGGAGACCCTCTTGCGAACGAGGCAACCTTTGAGACCTTTGCGCTGCTGAAGGAGGAGTTTCCAGAGCTGATACGCTGCCTCTCAACCAATGGTTTGGTTCTGCCTTCTCGCCTGGGACGTCTGGAGGAGGTGGGTGTTACGACGCTCACCATAACCATAAACGCAGTGGACCCGGAGATAGGGAGCAGGATATACTCCTTTGTAAACTATCGCGGAAAGGTGCTCAGGGGCGAGAAGGCCTTTGAGGTGCTGAACAGGAACCAGCTTCAGGGTCTGGAAATGGCCGTGAATCTGGGGATGGTGGTGAAGGTTAATTCAGTTCTAATCCCGGGTATAAATGATACCCACTTGCAGGAGGTGGCAAGGACTGTGCGTGACCTGGGTGCCTACACCATGAACATAATGCCCCTGATTCCAAAGGCGAAGTTCGCCTCTCTGGCAGAGCCTTCCCAGGAGATGCTGGAGAGGGTGAGAGATGAGTGCGCGGGCATAATAAGACAGTTCCGGCACTGCAAGCAGTGCAGGGCAGACGCCGTGGGTGTTCCCGGCGAGGAGGGCTGCCTTGCCTCGCTTCCAGATAATCTAATAGCTGCAGGGGGTCTGTAGATGCTGTTGAAATGCGATGAGGTAATACCTGAGAGAAAGAAGCACATAGTGAGAAAAGGTGAGAAAGGGTGCGGCAAACGAAAGCCGTGTGAGATAGCGTGCAACGTACCCACTACACCAGGGGATATGACGGAACGCGGGTGCACCTACGCTGGCTGCAGGGGTGTGGTAGGCGGTCCTGTTAAGGATGTGGTCCAGCTAACCCACGGCCCAACCGGCTGCGCCTTCTACTCCTGGGGATACCGTCCCCACCTGGCGGATACAGACTTCCACAGGGAGTATATCTTTGTGACTGATCTGCAGGAGTCTGATATCATCTTCGGGGGCGAGAAGAAGCTTCTCAAATCCATAATAGAGGCGGCTGAGGAGTTTCCTGAGGCAAAGGGTGTATTTATATACAACACCTGCGCTCCCGCGCTGATAGGCGACGATGGCCGCGATGTGGCAAAGCAAGCGATGGAGAGGATAGGTAAACCTGTGGTCTTCTTCCCATGCGAGGGCTTCCGCGGTGTTAGCCAGTCCCAGGGGCACCACGTGGGCAACCTGACAATCTTCAAGGAGCTTGTGGGCACCGCTGAACCAGAGGAGCCCTTTGTGTATGGCATTAACCTTGTGGGTGAGTACAACATCAAGGGCGACCTCAAGCACATCCTGCCCCTATTCAAGGAACTCGGGGTGGAGGTCATCACAACCTTCACGGGCAATGCCTCAATTGAGGACCTGAAGGTGATGCACAAGGCAAAGCTCAATGTGGTGCACTGCGCCCGCTCAGCCACGTACATCGCCGAGATGATGCAGGAGGAGTACGGCATCCCCTACATACATGTAACCCTCTGGGGTCTTGAGAATACGGCAAAGGCGCTGAGAAAAACTGCCGAGTTCTTTGGCCTGGAGCGCGAGGCTGAGCGCATCATCGCCAGGGAGATGGAGTACGTAACCCCGAAGATAGAGCAGTACCGCCGTGCGCTGGAGGGCAAGCAGGCATTCATATACCAGGGCGCTCCAAGAGCCTGGCACTGGGTGCAGCTTATGCGCGAACTCGGTATGGAGGTCACAGCTGTGGCGACAACCTTCGGGCATCGCGATGACTATGAGAGGATTTTCAAGCAGGTGAAGAAGGGCACCCTGGTGGTGGACAATCCCAATGCCCTCGAACTGGAGGAGATCCTGGAGGAATTTAAACCAGACCTCTTCATCTCCGGCAACAAGGAGAAGTACCTCGCCTATAAGCTGGGCGTGCCCTTTGTCAACGGCCACACCTACGATTCAGGTCCGTATGCCGGCTTCAGGGGCATGATCAAGTTCGCCCGGGACATATACAGAGCTGTGAACTCCCCGGTGTGGGGACTCATAAAGGATAAGGCAGAGCCGCAGGAGGCATGAAGATGAGGCAGGTTTTAAAACAGAAGAGGAAGGTTGCCATCAACCCCATGCGCTCCTGCGCCCCCATAGGCGCAATAATGGGCACAATGGGTGTTCACGCCGGCATCGCAATTGTGCACGGCTCTCAGGGTTGTGCGACCTACCCGAGGCACCAACTAGCTAGGCACTTCCGCGAGCCAATAGAGGTGGCGACGACCTCACTCACAGAGAGGACCACTGTCTATGGCGGCAGGGAGAATCTCCTTGCGGCGCTTAAGAATGTTTACCTGCGCTGCAATCCGAGCATGATAACTGTGATAAGCACCTGCTTATCAGAGACCATAGGCGACGACATCCCGGGTATAATCCAGGAGTTCGGGGAGATGCATCCCGAAATCCAGGTGCCCATACTCTCTGTTAAGGCCCCCAGCTACATAGGCACGCATATTACCGGTTTAGACAACTTTCTCACTGAGATGGTTACCCGGCTACCGGAGGAAGGCGAGCCAAACAACAGGCTGAACATAATCCCGGGCTGGGTTAACCCCGGCGACATACGCGAGCTGAAGGCGATGCTCAGGAAGATGGGGGTCTCGCCGCTGTTCCTGACGGACTACTCCGACCCCCTGGATGGCGGGGTCTATCTGCCCAAGCCGAGGCACCCCAAGGGCGGCACAACTGTGGCAGAGCTGAAGGATAGCGCCAATTCGCTGGGAACAATCGCCCTACAGGAGCACGTGGGTGGCAAAGCTGCGGAGATAATGGAGAAGAGGTATGGTATGGATACGAAGGTACTGCCCATGCCCATCGGTGTGGAGAACACCGACCTCTTCCTTCAGGCGGTGCAGGAGATGACAGGCAGGCAGGTGCCGGAGGAGCTTAAGGACGAAAGGGCGCGCCTGCTGGATGCCATTGTAGATGCCCACATGTTCCTCACCGGCTTAAAGGTGGCCATCTTCGGCGACCCGGATATAGTCTATGGCCTTGTGAGGTTCTGCGCAGAGCTTGGTTTAGAGCCCAGGTATGCTCTCACCTCCTTCGACTCCGCCAGGTGGGGTACTGAGCTTCTAGCCCTTGCGGAGGAGATGAACCTTGACCTGGAGATACTGGTGAAGTCAGACCTCCACGAGCTTCATAAAAAGATGAAGGCAGACCCAGTGGACATCCTCATGGGCACATCGAAGGGCAAGTTCATCTCAAAGCAGGAGGGTATACCCCTCGTGAGGGTGGGCTTCCCTGTGGAGGACCGCTTTGGCTACCACCGCCGAGCTATAGTCGGCTACCGGGGCGGCACCTATCTCGTGGACGAGATAGTCAACTCCTATCTGGAGAACGGGAAGGTCAGCTCCCGGGATCTGGTGAGCAACACCCTCCTGGAAAATGAAAGACAAAATGGGTGATGCGCACACAGAGCAGGTGCCCGGGAGACTGGTTCTCCTGGGCATGCTTGTGCTCCTCGCCACGGGCTGCACCTCCGGCGGTGAGCCTGGCCTTGTGGTCTTCGCCGCCGCCAGCCTCACAGAAGCCTTTCAGGAACTTGCTCGCGAGTTTGAGGCGCAGCACTCCACTGAGGTTGAACTCAACTTCGCAGGCTCCAACACGCTGCGCATCCAGATAGAGCAGGGTGCTAGCGCTGATGTCTTTGCCTCAGCCAACGAGGAGCACATGCGCGCCCTGCTTGACAGGGGCTACGTGGATGAGAGCATCGCCTTTGCAAAAAACATGCTGGTGATAGTGGTGCCAGAGAGCAACCCGGCTAGCATAGAGAGCATAGAAGACCTGCGTGGCGATGTAAAGCTGGTCATCGCCGACGTAGCTGTGCCCGCTGGTAAATACACGAGAGAGGCGCTGCTCAACCTTGAAGGGAGATACGGCGCTGGCTTCGCTGAGCAGGTGCTCTCCTGCGTCGTCTCTCAGGAGGACAGCGTTAAGGGCGTGCTCTCCAAGGTAGCCATGGGCGAGGCGGATGCGGGCTTCGTCTATGCCACAGACGCCCTAGCGGCGGAGGGCAGGGTGAAGGTGATACTCCTTCCCGAAGAAGCGGCGGTTGAGCCGAAGTACTACGCGGGTGTGCTCTCCCGCTCCAGCAATAAGCACGCAGCGCAGGAGTTTATAGCCTTCCTGCTCTCTCCCAGAGGGAAGGAAATCCTGCGGAAGCACGGCTTTGAGGTGGAGCCATGAATGCCTTTGCACTTACGCGGGCCCTGGCAGGCATTGCGGTGGCGATATTTATCATCCTCCCTGTATCCTCCGTACTGATAAACGCCGCCGCAGCCTCGCCCCATGGGCTCAGCCACGACACCATCACTGCGGTAAAGCTCAGCCTCCTAACGGCGACCCTCTCCACCCTTATAATACTTATCATCGGCACCCCCCTGGCCTACCACCTGGCGAGGAGCAACTCTGCACCCTCTCGAGTGCTGGAGCTTGCCCTCAGTTTAGCTATGGTTCTGCCCCCTGCGGTGGCTGGCATTGCTCTGCTCGCCGCCTTTGGGAGAGAAGGCATCGCCGGCAGGTATTTTGCAGGCATGGGTATAGCGCTGCCCTTCACCACCGCCGCCGTGGTTATGGCCCAGACCTTCGTTGCTCTGCCCCTTTACGTGCGCTCTGCGAGGGCCGGCTTTGCCAGCGTGAGCAGAGTCCTGGAAGGTGCCTCCTTTACCCTGGGTGCTTCAGAGCTAACCACCTTCCTGAGGGTTTCCCTGCCTCTGGCGAGGGGTGCAATTTTAGCCGGGGCGGTTATGAGCTGGGCGCGTGCAATGGGCGAGTTCGGGGCTACGATAATGTTCGCCGGCAATTTTGTGGGTAAGACGCAAACTATGCCCCTCGCAGTGTATTCGGCGCTGCAGATGAGCATGGAAAAGGCGCTGGTGCTCGCGGCTCTGCTCATACTCATCTCCTTCCTCATCCTCCTGGCCTTTGAGGCCACCGGCAAAAGGAGGTATGCGAATGCTTGAGCTGGACATAGTTAAGCGCCTCCCCAGCTTTGAGCTCCGCTTAAAGCTCGCGCTTCGCAACGAGGTTCTGGCTTTGCTGGGCGAAAACGGCTCCGGTAAAACGACGACACTTAAGGCAATCGCCGGTCTTGTTACTCCTGATGAGGGATACATACGCATCGGCAATGAGGTGGTATTCGACTCAAGGCGAGGGGTAAACCTGCCGCCACAGCAGCGCAATGTGGGCTTAGTATTCCAGGAGCTGGCGCTCTTCCCCCACCTCAGCGTCTATGAGAACATCGCCTTTGGTTTAAAGGTGAGAGGGTACAGCAGGGCGAAGCTTGAGGAGGAGGTTGTGGCTATGATGCACACCCTGGGCCTGGAGGAGCTTCGCTCCCACATGCCCTGCGAGCTTTCCGGCGGTCAGAAGCAGCGCGTGGCTTTAGCGAGAGCGCTGGTGGTTAAACCAAAGCTTCTACTCCTGGATGAGCCCTTCTCCGCCCTTGATTCAGGCTCAAGAAGGAGAATTAGAGGAGAAATTAAGGCGATACTTGAGAGAGTTTCCATTCCGACAATCCTCGTCACCCACGATTTTGAGGATGCAGCCGCGCTGGCGGAGAAGGTGTGCATTATGGCGGAGGGCAGGGGATATTATATGCAGGATGTGGCACCCCCTTCACGGGAGGAGCACCTGTCCTGGGTAAAAAGGGTGATATTTTCATGACGCAGGACAGCTGGAGAGCGGTTAGCGTTTATAACCCCAGGCTTCGCCCTGAGCAGGTTACCGTATACGACACCACGCTGAGGGATGGGGAGCAGGCTCCGGGGGTGCGCTT
Organism: Candidatus Pyrohabitans sp.; assembly: GCF_054014795.1. Lineage (NCBI taxonomy): Archaea > Methanobacteriati > Candidatus Hydrothermarchaeota > Candidatus Pyrohabitans > Candidatus Pyrohabitans sp. Next base: position 20,276 of record NZ_JBPMGE010000055.1, read on the forward strand.
TACCAGGGAGCAGAAGGTTGAGATTGCCCGCATGCTGGAGGAACTCGGAATTCCTGAGGTTGAGGTGGGGTTCCCTGTGGTCTCAGGAGAAGAAAGGGAGGCGGTAAGGGAGATATCCAGCCTGGGTCTGAGCCTGAAAACCACCGCACTGGCAAGGGTTAGGAAGGGCGACATTGACGCAGTTATAGAGTGCAACACAGACGGCATAATCCTCTTTGCCTCTGTAAGTGAGCTGCACCTCAAGCACAAGATGCGAAGGAGCTTTGAGGAGGTGGTTGAGCTCAGCGTCGATGCGGTGGAGTACGCCCGCGAGCACGGCTTAAGTGTAGCCTTCAGTGCAGAGGATGCCACGAGAACAGAGCTTGAGAGGCTGATTCAGCTTTACAGGGCGGTTGAGGAGGCAGGGGCGGCGAGGGTGCACATCCCCGACACCGCCGGCGTGGCGACACCTCAGGCTATAGAGGTGCTGGTCGGTGAGATTAAAGCCCACCTCAGCCAGGGGACCAGGCTCTGTGTGCACTGCCACAATGACTTCGGACTTGCGGTGGCGAATGCCATTCAGGGGATTATCGCAGGTGCAGATGTGGCAGCGGCAACAGTTAACGGTATAGGCGAGCGCGCCGGTAATGCCAGCCTTGAGGAGCTTGCTGTGGCCCTGCGGGTGCTCTATGACCTGGACCTTAAACTTAACCTCAGCGTGCTTACCCAGCTTTCCAGGCTTGTGGAGAGGTACTCGGGGATAAGGGTGCAGCCCCACAAGCCCCTGGTGGGAAAGAACGCCTTCGCCCATGAGTCCGGGATTCACGTGGCGGCGGTGCTGGAGAATCCCCTCACCTATGAGCCCTTCCTGCCCGAGGTTATAGGGCAGAGGCGCAGACTGGTGCTGGGCAAACATTCCGGCACGAGAGCCGTGGCGGCGGTGCTGAGAGCTAAGGGCATTACGCCGAGCAGGGATGAGGTAAGCGCGGTTCTGCGGAAGGTTAAGGAGACGCCTGGTTATTTAACCCACACCCTTCGCCCCTCCACCATGTAGACCACCCTGGCCCCGGTCTTCGCGGCGATGTCGCCTATCCTCTCAAGGTAGCGGGCGACGAAGAGCAGGTCTGTGGCATCGTCTATTTTGCGAGGGTCGCGGACCATGAAGGAGATAAGTTCATTGTAAATCTGGGTATAGAGCCCATCCAGCAGGTCGTCCTTCTCCACGAGCTTCTCCGTATCTGGGGAGATGTGCTTTTCTATTGCCTCCAGGTCCATGTCGATCATCTCCGCTATCGTTGCCGCCATCCGCGGAATGTCTATCAGCGGCTTGAGCAGTGCCCTCTTCTCATACTTCTGCGCTATCTCTGCTATCTTCAGGGCTAAATCTGCGATGCGCTCAAAGTTGTCGCTTATCTTTATCATCGCATTCACAAACCGCAGGTCTCTCGCCACGGGCTGCTGGAGCGCCATCAGCTTAAGTGCACTCTCGTCGATGTTTAAATTTAGGATATCGCTCCTTTCCTCCAGCTCCTCCACCTGCGAGGCCTTCTCCATGTCCCTTTCCTTAAGTGCTTCAACGCTGAGAAGTACCGCCCGCCTGGCGATGTCCCCCAGCTCCAGCACATCCCCGCGTATATTCTCCATCCCCCGTTCCAGTGGGGTTCTCGGCATTTTTAACCCTCCATCTCTTCAATCAGTCTGAGCACCCTCGCCTTAATCTCGTCTCTCACCCTGCGGAACTCCTCTATGCCCCTGCCCTTCGGGTCGGGAAGCGCCCAGTCTTCGACCTTTGCGCTGCTCAGCATAAACGCAGGGCATGAGTCTCGTGAGAGGCAGCCCATGGTCACTATCCTCTTTGCCTCGGCCGCCATATCCTGTGTTAAAAGCTTTGGCTTCTCACCACTTATATCTATGCCAGCCTCACGCATAACTTCTATGGCTTTGCCGCTAACCCTCGGCGCTGGCTCTGTGCCTGCGCTTTCAGCTCTGGTGCGCCTCGCAAAGGCGTTGTAGAACCCCTTAGCCATCTGTGAGCGAGCTGAGTTGCCCACACAAACAAAAAGTACATCCATCATCCAAACCTCCCTGTGATGTAGTCTTCAGTGCGTTTATCTTCCGGGTTCTCGAATATCTGCGCAGTTTCGCCGTACTCTATGAGCTCTCCCATGAGGAAGAAGGCTGTGAAATCAGCGATGCGTGCTGCCTGCTGCATGTTGTGGGTGACTATAACTATGGTGTAGTTCTCTTTAAGCTCGAGTATCAGATCCTCTATCTTTGCCGTCGCCACCGGGTCCAGAGCAGAGCAGGGCTCGTCGAAGAGTATCACCTCCGGCTCAACCGCAAGTGCTCTGGCGATGCACAGGCGCTGCTGCTGTCCACCGCTCAGCGAGGATGGGACGTCCCTCAGCCTGTGCTTCACCTCTTCCCACAGCGCCGCCTTCCTGAGGCTGTCCTCAACTATCCTATCCAGCGCTTTAAGCCCGTGAATCCTGGCGCCATAGGCGATGTTGTCGAAGATGCTCATCGCCGGGAAGGGGTTTGGCTTCTGAAATACCATCCCCACGCGTTTGCGGATATCTACTGGGTCGACGTCGCTGTCGTATATGTTCTTCCCATCCAGCAGCACCCTGCCCTTGAGCCACGCCCCGGGAACAAGCTCATGGATTCTGTTCAGACAGCGCACAAATGTGCTCTTGCCGCAGCCACTCGGCCCTATAATCGCTGTGACCATGTTCTCGGGTATGTCCATGCTTATATCCTTGAGCACATGTGTGCTTCCAAACCCTGCGTTGAGGTTGAGAATCTCCATCTTATTATTCATTTACAATCACCATCTCCTTCCCGCTGCGAACTTTATGCCTATGTTCAGGATAAATATAACCGCCACAAGCACAAGTGCACCACCCCACGCCTGGTTGTGCCAGTCTTCGAAGGGCGACACAGCGTAGGTGTATATCATCACCGGCAGTGTTGCCACTGGATTCATCACACCGTCGAACCAGAAGCGGTTGCTGAAGGCAGTGAAGAGCAGCGGTGCAGTTTCGCCGGCAATGCGTGCGATTGTTAAAAGCACACCGGTGATAATTCCAAATCTCGCAGTAGTAAGCACCACAAGCATTGTCGTCTTCCACCTGGGCGCACCCAGCGCCAGGGATGCTTCCCTCAAATCCACAGGCACCAGCTTCATGGCCTCCTCTGTGGTTCTGACGATGAAGGGTATCATCATCGTTGCAAGTGCCATCCCTCCCGCGAGAGCAGAGAAGCCGCCGAAGCGGAGCACAATTAAGAGGTATGCGAATATTCCCGTGATTATCGACGGCACACCAGTTAGAACATCTGCGGTGAAGCTCACAAGCCTGCTAAGGCGGGAGTTTGGAAATTCGGCCAGGTACATGCCAGCAGCTATCCCGAGGGGTATGCCTATAGCGCTGGCTATTCCCACCACTATGAAGCTCCCCTGTATCGCATTTCCAAATCCTCCCCCCGGCTCACCCGCAGGGGTGGGCAGCTTAGTCAGGAAGTCTATGCTTACTGTGGAGAAGCCCTTTACAATCAGGGTGTAGAGCATACTGCCCAGGGGTATAAGCGCGAGCAGAGTGCTGGCGATGCAGAAGAAGGTAAAGATTCTGTCAGCCGCCTTCCTGCCCGTGATATTCAAACCCTTCCCTCCTGAATTTTCAGGTACTTCCAGGTGATTGCCCTTGCGATTATATTCACAATCATGGATATGGCGAAGAGCACCAGTCCAATCTCTATTAGAGCCGCGAGGTAGATGTCATCCGTCGCCTCTGTGAATTCGTTTGCAATCACCGCCGCCATGGTGTAGCCCGGGTGGAGCAGAGAGGTGAAAATCTGGGGGTTGTTGCCTATCAGCATTGTCACCGCCATGGTCTCGCCTATTGCCCTGCCCAGACCGAGCATAACTGCTCCGAAAATTGCACCCCTCGCATAGGGCAGCACCACACTTGTAATCGTTTCAAACCGCGTCGCTCCCAGTGCGAGGGCACCTTCCTTCTGCAGGCTTGGCACAGAGAGCAGCGCCTCCCTGGAGACAGAGGAGATTATGGGTATTATCATTATCGCCAGCACCAGGCCTGCGGTTAGCGCAGAGTAGCCGTAGGCAGGGCCTTTAAACAGGGGCAGAAAGCCCAGATAGTTCATTAGAGGGGGTGCGATGTGCTCCCTTACGAAGGGTGCAAGCACAAATATGCCCCAGAGCCCTATAATCACACTGGGTATTGCTGCGAGAAGTTCCACCACCGGCGACAGCACAGCCCTCACGCGGGAAGAGGCGATTTCTGTGAGGTACACTGCTATGCCAAGGCTGAGGGGCACTCCTATCAGCAGCGCGAGCAGGGAGGATACAATGGTGCCGTAGATAAAGGGCAATGCTCCAAATTCGCCTGTGACGGGATTCCAGTCTGTGCTCAGGAGGAAATCCAGACCGTAGGTGGTTATCGCCGCCCATGAGCCTACAATCAGCTCTCTAAGCAGAAGGGCTGCGAGTACCACGACGCTGAGTATGGCAAGTACGCCCAGGGTTATACGAAAGATGGTATCGGGGGTGAGAACCCCCCTTTTCGCATTCTTCAAAATTGAAAGAGAAGGTAAAAGAAGCCTCATCTCAGCACCTTACAGCAGGGACTTACCCCGGTAGGTTATTAATTTTATGGTTTCTTCGTTGAGCTTCACAACCTCCTCTGGCAGAGTTGCATAATGAAGTCCCGGCGCATACCTCTGGCCATCGTGGATTACCCACCACAGGAATTCCACCAGCGCCTTGGCCTTGGCTTCCGTCATTCCAGGAATTACCGCCAGGTCCCTGTACACCAGCAGATAGGTGAAGCTGGATATGGGGTATGCATTCTCTCCAGGTGAGTTGACTATTGTCACCGTGGTCCAGGATTCGTCACCTCTGGGGAGGGTTGGCACTGCGCCGGTCGCTGCGGCTGCAACGCTATCAATGCTGGGCTCAATAAACTTACCTTCCCTGTTCTTTATGTGCGCATAGGTTATGCGGTTCTCAATTGCATATGCAAGCTCAACATAACCTATGGAGTAGGGATTCTGCTTCACCAGACCTGCGACACCCTCATTACCCTTGCCCCCCAGGCCAAGAGGCCAGTTCAGGGACTTGCCTTTACCCACCTTCTCCTTCCAGTCCTCGCTGACGGCGGAGAGGTAGTCTGAGAACACAAAGGTCGTGCCGCTTCCATCACTGCGATGCGCCACTATTATCCCCTTATCCGGCAGGTCAATACCCGGGTTGAGCTCCGCTATTCTGGGATCATTCCACTTGGTTATCCTGCCCAGAAATATGTCGGCAATTACATCTCCGCTGAGCTTCAGCCCGCTCTCAATGCCGGGGATGTTGTATACCACCACCACAGCACCTATGGTCTCGGGGATGTGGAGGATACCCTCCATCTTGGCATACTCTTTTTCCTTGAGCGGTGCATCGCTGGCTCCGAAGTCAACTGTCTTCGCCATCGTCTGCTTTATTCCGCCACCGCTGCCTATGCTCTGGTAGTTTATCTTTATGCTGGGGTTCAGTTTGTGATACTCATAGCTCCACTTGGATATCAGCGGGTAGGGGAAGCTTGCCCCTGCACCGTTGATGGTTATCTCTTCGGCTCCGGCAGTGGCCTTGCCACCGCTTCCGGTGCAGCCAGCGAAGAGCAATATGGCAATTACAGGCACTAGAACTAACCGGTTCATGTCTTGTTACCTCCTTTTTACCTAAGTTTATCAGGGAGGAGAGTTATATATTTTGTGTAAATACAATATATAATATATAGATACAATATAAACTAGTTAGTCCCCTGCCATGGCAAAGCGTTTGAAAAACTCTTAATAATGCGAACCTAGTAACAGTCATATTCCTGGTGATAAAAATGCTCTTTAAACTGCCCAATGCGGGAGAACCGGAGGTCGGAGAAGGTACATACATCGCAGAGAGTGCGGCGGTTATAGGGAATGTGAGGATAGGGGAGAGAGTATTTGTCGCCCCCATGGCTGTTATCAGGGCAGATGAGGAGAACTCCAGCATACTCATAAAGGACGAGTGCAATGTGCAGGACGGGGTTATTATACACGCCCTGATGGACACACAGGTGGTGGTAGCCGAGGGCACCTCCCTGGCCCATGGTTGCATCATACACGGCCCCTGCAGCATTGGTAGAGAATGTTTTATTGGATTCAGGGCAACAGTTTTTAAATCAAGAATCGGCGAGGGTAGTGTTGTTATGCACGGTGCGATGGTTTTAGATGTCACCATTCCTCCGGGGAAACTTGTGCCTCCTGGAATGCTGGTGGATTCCCAGGAGATGGTAGAGCGTCTGGAGGATGTGTCTGCAGATTTAAAGGGGTTTAAAAGCCTGGTGAGACGTACAAATGTTGAGCTCACTGAGAGGTATCGAAGGGCAACCCCTCGCGGTGGAACCAGCTCCTCAACGAGGAGACCTTGAGAAATCGAAACAAAATCTTTATTAACAGAAAAAAGAAAGCAAAAAGGGGGATGGCGACGAGGGTAGAGGATGTGATGACGCCGGCGGTTAAGACTGTAGAGCGCTTCACCCCGGTGCTTGAAGCAACGAAGATAATGGAGGATATGCTCCTCGGCTCCCTGGTGGTGGTAGAGCGCAGCATGGCTGTGGGCATTATTACGGAGCGCGATGTAATCCACCGAGTGGTCAACGCGGGTCTCGACCCCGAGTGCACAACTGTGGAGGAGGTTATGAGTTCACCCCTCCTGACGATAATCCCAGAGGCTTCGATTGAGGAGGCGGCGCAGGTGATGATAGACAAGAGGATAAAGAAGCTACCTGTGCTGAGGGATGCCCGCCTTGTGGGAATCCTCACCGCCACAGATATAGTACGTGAGGTGCCCCATCTGCGGGAGAAGATTCTCTCCACATTTAAGAAGCTTTAGCAGGCTCATGCTTCTGTGCAGTATTCAATCCACTCGCACCCACCACAAATTTCAGGAAGCTCGCTGTTTGTAATTTTTTCAACAAGACCCGAGACTTCTTTATATCTCATTTTCATTCCAGCGCTTAGCTTCAGTTTTGAGAGAACCCTGGCGTCCAGTTTTTTGACTTCCATGTCGCTGTTCTGCGACTTCAGGCACCTCTCGTCCTTGAAATGTGGACATGCCTTACAGATATCATCCCCACCGGCAACTATTTCAAGCACCGGATTCTGTTCCAATCTTCTTTTAATCTCCTTAAAATTCTCAATAAAGGCTTCACTGTATCCTCTACCTTTAAACCTCTGGGTACAGAGCAGGTGGTGGGGACGAAGCTTTACTGTGTTCATGTTGCTGATTTGCACTTGCAGCAGATAAATCTTTGCACGCAGGCTATTTACACCTCCTTTGCTTTTATGAAGTTAAATATATAAACCCCTGAGTTAATCTAAAGCATGGGCGGTCAGATGATTATCGATGCTCATGTGCATCTGGGAGGTCCAGATAAGGGCGACGGCTCAAAGCAGGGCGTGGAGGAGCTGCTGGAGCGCATGCAGAGGGCGGGTGTGGACAGGGCGGTGGTTTTTCCCTTCAATGAGGCTGAGCCCGGGATAAGCTTTTCCAGTGCCAACAACTATATAGCAAAGGCTCAGCGGGAGCATGCTGAGCACATAATAGGCTTTGCCCGCCTGGACCCGCACCTTCGCGAGGCTGCAATAATTGAGGCGAAGCGTGCCCTTCGTGAGCTGGGGTTGAAGGGCATAAAGCTCCACCCGGCGGCGCAGAAATTCTATCCTGACCACCCCTTTGTGGTGAGGATAATCGAAGCTGCAGCGCGCTTCTCTGCGCCTGTGGTGTTCGACAACGGCAAGCCAGAGGCAGACAACATGGCTCTCGCGGCCCTTGCGGACCGCGTGCCAGAGGCCACAATTATACTTGCCCATATGCGTGGCGAGGGGTTCATAGAGGCTTGTGAGGGCAGGGCCAATGTTTACCTGGGCACAGTTAAGGCAGACCCCAGAGATGTGGTGGAAGCTGTGGACAGGCTGGGGGCAGAGAAGATTATTGCAGGAAGCGACTCCCCCTATGCGAGTATGCAGTATGAGATGGTGGATAAATTTGAGGAGCTTGAGACTCTTTCTGGGGAGGAGAGGGCATTAATCTGCGGGGGCAACATCGCCAGGCTTCTCGGACTTTAACCCCCTGCTATGGCAGGCACTATGGTTATGACGTCGGTGTCCTTTATCTCTGTGTCATCTCCTGTGAGGTGGTTTACCCCTATGCCGTTTACCATGAATATAAGTTCCTGTCTGAGCCTCCCCCCCTTGAACAGCAGCTCATATGCCTCTGGCACGTCGTCGCACAGCCTGAGGAGTACCTCTCTGAGCTTCTGTTTTCCATTCAGCTTAATTATCACACTCTCAGTTCCGAGGAGCTTCTGGAGCACATAGTGGAGGGATACCACTATTTTAACCATGTACACTCAACCAAGCTCAACGAAGGAAATTTTATAAACAATGATTGAAATACCAAAGCCAAGGAGGTAAGAGTTATGGTCAAGATCAGTGTGGGAAGCAAGGAGGAATGCAACTGGGAGCTGCCCGATGAGCTTTACTACCACCCCAAGGACCACATATGGGCAAAGGTGGAGGGCGATCTGGTGCGCGTGGGTCTGGACGCCTTCGGCGCGTACGCCGCAGGTAGAATTCAGCAGCTCAGAACCTTCCCTAAGGGCAGGCAGGTGCGCAAGGACCAGGCCTTTGGAAATCTGGAGAGCGGGAAGTTTATAGGCCCTCTCCGCGCACCCGTGGCAGGTGAGATAGTTGATATAAATCAAGAGGTTGTAAGCAACCCCAGCAAGATAAATGATTCACCCTATGAGGCGTGGATTGCTGTGTTTAAGCCAGCTAACCTTGAGGAGGACCTGAAGGACCTTCCCCACGGCGAGGAGGGAATAAAGGCGTGGATGGATAAGGAGATAGAGGAGTACAAGAAGAAAGAAATTCTCAAGTGTGAGTGAATACTCTTCTCTCCTATTCTTTTTTAATATCTACAGCTGGCAATGACTGAGCTTCTATATCTTAAGGACAGCTACATTCGCAGCTTTGAGGCGAGGGTGATTAGTGAGGAAGATGGCAATGTGGTGCTTTCGCGCACCGCCTTTTACCCTGAGGGAGGCGGGCAGCTCACGGATAAGGGCAGCCTTTCATGCAGAGGTGAGCGTTATCATGTTTATCTTGTGAAGCGCAGTCGTGGTGAGGTGGTTCACTACTGCGACCGCTCAGGTTTAGGCGAAGGCGATACTGTCAGAGGCGAGCTTGACTGGGAGAGGCGCTATACCTTTATGCGCTACCACACGGCGCTGCATCTCTTGGCCAGGGTGCTATTCGACGATTTTGGTGCTGTTGTGACAGGAAATCAGATAGGTGTTGAAAAGTCGCGTATGGATTTCGATGTTGCAAACTTTGACCGTGCTGCTCTGCCTGAGATAGAGGAAAAGGTGAACGAGATAATTGCTCATGGGCTTGAGGTTAGGGTCTACACCCTGCCCAGGGAGGAGGCCTTTGGCCGGGTTAATCCGGAGAAAACGCGCCTGGATTTAATTCCGAAGAATATTCGTGAGATTCGCCTTGTGGAAATCGCGGGCTTCGACATAGACGCCTGCGGAGGGACGCATGTGGCAAACACCCGCGAGATTGGCGGGATTAAGATAACCAGCTTCAAGAGCAAGGGAAGGAGGAACAAGCGCATGGAGGTGGCATTAGGGTAAATTTGGAGTTCAGCTTACTGATATGCCCGCATCTCTAAGCGCTTCTTTAAGTCTTGCAAACTCACTTCTCAATTCACGAATTTCCTCATGTAGATCTCGGTATCCTTTCATCTCATGTGATATATCTTTAAACCCTTTCCTTGTTACACCTATGTGCTCGTCTTCCTTGGTGGAAATCTCCCTGGTCTCATTCAGTATTTCTTTTGTAAGCTCTATGTGTTCGTCCTGCTTGGTGGAAATCTCCCTGGTCTCATTCAGTATTTCCTTTGTAATCTCTACGTGTTCGTCCTGCGTTGTTTTTATTTCGCCGAGAATTTCAACACCTTTCTCCAGCTTTTCATCTGTGGATTTAGAATAGGAGGCTATGTTGAGGAGTATTTCTTTCACGTCACTATCATCCAGACTCTCAAGCACATCTGCACCCTTCCTTTCAAAGTCTGCAAAGCTGCCTGTGTAATCTTCCTTTCTTTTTGTTATGCGCTCTATTTCAATAAATACTGGTGCTTCCTTCTCAGTGACCTCAATGAGCTTCTCTATGGCATTCTCATCACCTTCAAGCACGACAACCACATCACCGGAGGGGAGATTCTCCGCATAGCCCGTGATGCCAAGCATGAGAGCACGTTTTTTAAGAAAACTCCTGAAACCACCTCTCTGCACCCTGCCCTCGATAAGAAGTACGTATCTTGACTCTGGCATACAAAATTTTT